>JANSYF010000017.1 GCA_024742575.1 Paracoccaceae bacterium
TCCGTGTTCGATACCTACGACGACATCGTTGCGCGATGCTGTGACGCGTGGAACTTCTTCGCAAACGATCAGGAACGCGTCCGTTCTATCAGTGACCGAGAATATGCCAAAGCGGTCAATTCATAGGGCCGTTGGTATAACGCAACCACATAATTGGAATTGACTGCCCACGCTGACTTGCTATCCAGAATACGTGACCAAGAACTCAAGCCATCCTCCAATCCGTCGCACCGCCAAAGACATCCGGCGCGAGGAAACGCGCGGTCGTTTGCTTGATGTGGCGCGGCGACTGTTTGCAGAACGAGACTACGATTCCGTATCAGTGACCGAGATCGCGAAAGAGGCCGGGGTCACACACGGAATGATCAATGTCTATTTTGGCGGCAAACCCGGACTGCTATACGAAATCGTCCGTCAGACAAACGCGCTTCAATATGTCGACACCGTTGAAACGGGCGCGAGCACAGACAACGCGATGACACAGCTTGAAACAGTGCTGTTGTCTTGGCTTGATGGTGATACCGAAGACACCCGCTTGCTTGCTGTCATGCAATCCTATTCTTGGGTGTGGCCACCGGAAACCGAAGCCGACAACCAAACAGTCAGGGCCAATTTCAAGGATGCGATCGCATCGATTGTCGAACTTGGCCGTACCACTAAAGAGTTCCGCGCGTCTTTGGACCCCGTTCTCACTGCCAAATCTATCTGGGCAATTTATACTTGGGGCACCCGTTCTGCGATCTTTGAGGGGGCAACAACGCGTGAATGTCATCGAATGATCATGGCGCAGGTCAAACAGCTTGTTCTTGCGGGCGACTAGCGCAGCCTCAAGCGCCCATGATGCGTTTGCGTCGTTCCTTCATTTTCGCGTTTGCTTGCTCTGTACCATCATGGAAAGATCCAAAAAATTTATCCCAGGGAATTTCCAATGAGCCATAATTGCATTCGAAATAACGGTGATGCATCTGGTGGTGGAATGTCCCCAGTTTGAGACGGTTTTCGTCTTTGACCACCAAGCCCTCGAAACCGGTATGCGTCGTCGCGGCAGTTAGCGTATAATATTGTAGGTGGTACAGAATATGCACAGGATGCGCCGCCACGACCCAGTGCACCAGGACCGATCCCAAAAAGATGACATGTTCGACCGGGTGCATCGATAGGCCAGACCATGGTCCAACATTGATGTTCCGATGGTGCAACGAATGCACGTGTTTATACAGAAACGGCACATGCAAAAGGCGATGTATCCAGTAGAAATAGAAGCTCTCCCAAATCGGGATCAGCAGGAACAAAAGAACAAACCAGACCGGATTTGCCGCCCATGTCAGCATGGGGGCGTAGCCATTGGCCAAGGCCCAGAACATCAGCACCTCGTAGGCAGTCCAAATCGTCACGCCACTTGCCAAAGTCCAGAACATATTGTCCCGGATTTGCCCGCCCAAAGTGAATTGTTTGCCGTTTTTCATCAAAGGGCGCGGATCGTATTTGAGGCGTTGGCCTTGCTTGGTGAAGGTATAGAAATAAAGGTGAAGCCCGCCGGCAACGACCGACATCAAGACCACATTGCGGACAAACATTTCGGCAGCCCAGCCAAAGGCTAGAGCCTTCGTTTCCTCAAGTGGCGGCTGAAACCAGTAAAACGAGACGAACGCGATCGCGACGATAATCAGTTTCTCCGAGATCAGAAACCAAGAGTTCCAAACCCAGCGAAACATCTCTTTGGGCTGCAGCGGCCAGCGAAAAAATGGAGACACTTGCAGAGGTACGTCTGGAACATGGTTCCATCCTTTAAGCGGCGCGTCCGACAAACCGAAACTCCGGGAAATATGTTCGTTGCGCAATCACTCTGCCAGATGAAAGGCATTATGTCTGTCTTTTTTGAACCATGGAACCGCGAATAAGATGTGGGCTAAGTCACGTCCCAATCATCTTCGCTTGAAACAGCTCCGATCGCCATCCACGACACGCGGACGCGCGCAACGCGAGTATCCAACCACGTCCGAAACACTGCATCGAAACCCACTTCCGAAGTATTTTCGGCTGAGATATCTGCTCGAACATTATGCCCGCTATCCATATCCCAAAGCGTCAGAGAAACATGCACCAGTGGCGGGGCTGAAAAGGGTGTCTCGAAAGCAATCCATTGACTGCGCGACCGAGACCCCTCTCCTGTCCACATATCGCCACCTTCCTCGAAATCTGAAAACAGATCAACCGAGCCTTGTGCGACACCTACGCGAGAACTGCTGATGATTTGCATATACCCGTCTCATGAGTTCGTATCGTTCTACCGCAAAGCGAAGTCCGACAAAATGAAAAAAGCCCCGCAAGATTGCGGGGCTCTTGTTCTGGAAACGGACGACCGCTTAGAGTGACGGTTGTTTCGTGGACAACCCGATATGTGTTCCCACCGCGACCATGTCGGCGAGCAGTTTTGCTGCATCATCGACCGGACCAGGTTCGTTCTTGAATGTTTCTTTGGTCTGCTTATACGCCGAGTGCGCCTCGTCGACCATCGCCTCATACGCGGCCTGATCGACGTCGGCCTTAGGGACCGCACGTTCAGCAAGAACCGACAGGCCCTCACCGAGTTCGGCAAATCCGCCAGTCACAACGAACTCTTCGACGCCCTTGTCGGTTTCAACCTTGAGAACACCGGGACGCAACGTGGTGATAAGCGGCGCATGGTTCGGCATCGCCGTCATGTCGCCATCGGCACCCGGGATCTGCACAGATTTGACCTGCGCCGACATAAGGCTGCGCTCGGGGCTGACCAGATCGAATTGCATGGTCTCTGCCATGAGTGATCTCCTTTTGGGTGGTGCGCTCGTCTGCCCTTACAGGCACCCTCGCGAGAAAGCCCGCGAGGGTTGATGAGCACCCGGTTTAGGCTGCGTCAGCCGCCATCTTTTCGGCTTTGGCTTTCACATCTTCGATGCCACCAACCATGTAGAACGCACCTTCGGGAAGATGGTCATACTCGCCGGCAACGACTGCCTTGAACGACGCGATAGTGTCTTCCAAAGGCACCTGAATACCATCAGACCCGGTAAAGACCTTGGCCACGTCAAACGGCTGCGACAGGAAGCGTTCGATCTTACGCGCACGGGCCACGGCCAGTTTGTCGTCTTCCGACAGTTCGTCCATGCCGAGGATCGCGATGATGTCCTGAAGCGACTTGTAGCGCTGAAGAACCTGCTGAACGTCGGTCGCAACCTTATAGTGCTCTTCACCGATGATCAGCGGATCAAGCAGACGCGATGTGGAACCAAGAGGGTCCACAGCCGGGTAAATGCCTTTTTCCGAGATCGAACGATCCAGAACGGTTGTCGCATCAAGGTGCGCAAACGATGTCGCCGGAGCAGGGTCGGTCAAGTCATCCGCAGGCACGTATACGGCCTGAACGGAAGTGATCGAGCCATTCTTGGTCGAGGAAATACGTTCCTGCATCGCGCCCATGTCGGTCGCCAGTGTCGGCTGGTAGCCCACAGCAGACGGGATACGGCCCAGAAGGGCAGACACTTCGGAACCGGCCTGTGTGAAGCGGAAGATGTTGTCCACGAAGAACAGAACGTCCGATCCGGATTCGTCGCGGAACTGTTCGGCCAGTGTCAGACCGGACAGTGCAACCCGCATACGCGCTCCGGGAGGCTCGTTCATCTGACCATAGACGAGGGCAATTTTGCTCTCTTCCATGTTGTCAGGAACGATAACACCGGATTCGATCATTTCGTGGTAAAGGTCGTTGCCTTCACGTGTCCGTTCACCCACGCCCGCGAATACGGACAAACCAGAGTGCACTTTCGCGATGTTGTTGATCAGTTCCATGATCAGAACGGTTTTGCCAACACCGGCGCCGCCGAACAGGCCAATCTTACCACCCTTGGTGTAGGGTGCCAGCAGGTCGATAACCTTGATGCCAGTGGTCAGGATTTCGGTCTCTGTCGACTGTGCCGCAAAGTCAGGCGCATCACCGTGGATCGCGCGTGTCTCTTTGGTCTCGACCGGGCCTTTTTCATCAACGGGGTCGCCGGTGACGTTCAGGATACGGCCAAGTGTCGCTTTGCCGACCGGCACCTGAATGGGCGCGCCTGTGTCTGTCACCGGAGCGCCGCGCACCAGACCTTCTGTCGCATCCATCGCGATGGTCCGTACCGAGTTTTCGCCAAGGTGCTGCGCGACTTCCAACACCAGCTTCTTGCCGTTGTTGTCCGTGGTCAGCGAGTTCAAAATAGCGGGCAGGTCATCGTCGAACTGAACGTCCACGACGGCGCCGATCACCTGGGTGATTTTGCCAGTTGCGTTTGCCATGTTTCGTCTCCGGTCTTTAGAGCGCTTCCGCGCCCGAAATAATTTCGATCAGTTCGTTTGTAATCACGGCCTGACGTGAACGGTTGTATTGGATGGTCAGCTTTTCGATCATCTCGCCCGCGTTGCGTGTCGCATTGTCCATTGCGCTCATCCGAGCACCCTGTTCGGACGCGCCGTTTTCCAGCAGTGCGGAAAAGATTTGCGTCGCCACACCGCGAGGCAGAAGATCAGCAAGGATAGCCTCTTCATCCGGCTCGTAGTCATAAAGCGTCGTGGCTTCAGCACTGTCACCCTCTGGCGTGTCAAACGCCGCCGGGATGATTTGCTGCTCCGTCGGGATTTGGCTGACGACGTTCACAAACTTCGAATAGAAGATTGTGGCGACATCGAACTCACCCGCATCAAAACGGCCCAATACATCTTTCGCGATGCCCTGCGCATCGGCATAACCAATGCGCTTGACTTCGCTCAGATCAACGTGACCGACGAAGTAATCGCCAAAGTCCCGCTTGATCGCATCACGGCCTTTTTTGCCAACCGTCAGGATCTTGAGCGTTTTGCCCTTACCCAACAGTTCCGTTGCTTTTGCTTTGGCGAGCTTTGCGATGTTGGCATTAAAGCCACCGCACAAACCCCGTTCCGACGTCATGACAATAAGCAGGTGCACATCGTCTTTGCCGGTTCCGCTCAGAAGTTTTGGCGCGCTATCGCTGTCGCCAACACTTGCCGCCAACGCCCCCATCACCGCGTTAAAGCGTTCGGTGTAGGGACGTGACTGTTCGGCAGCATCCTGCGCCCGCCGCAGTTTTGCGGCGGCCACCATTTGCATGGCCTTGGTGATCTTGCGGGTCGACTTGACCGACGCGATCCTGTTTTTCAGGTCCTTGAGATTTGGCATCGCCTCGTCTCCTTACGAGAAATCGGCTGCGTATTCGTCAATCGCGGCCTTGAGCTTGTCGGCGGCGTCACCCTTGATCTTCGGATCGTCGTTGGTGATCCAGTCGAGAATGTCCTGACGCTTGCCGCGCATGTGCCCAAGCAGACCATTTTCAAAGTCCTTGACCCGATCCATCGGAACCTTGTCGAGATAGCCGTTTGTGCCTGCAAAGATCACGCAGACGATTTCCGCGTTGGTAAGAGGCGCGTATTGCGGCTGTTTCATCAACTCGGTCAGACGCGCACCCCGGTTCAGCAACTGCTGGGTCGAGGCATCTAGGTCGGAGCCGAACTGGGCAAAGGCCGCCATTTCGCGATACTGCGCGAGGGACAGTTTCACCGGGCCTGCAACAGAGGACATCGCTTTGGTCTGAGCGGACGAACCCACACGAGACACCGACAGACCAGTGTTCACCGCAGGGCGAATACCTTGGTAGAAGAGTTCGGTTTCAAGGAAGATCTGACCGTCGGTGATCGAAATCACGTTTGTCGGAATAAACGCCGAAACGTCCCCACCTTGGGTTTCGATGACAGGCAGAGCCGTCAGCGAACCGGAACCATGATCTTCGCTCAATTTCGCGGAGCGTTCCAGCAGACGCGAGTGGAGATAGAAAACGTCACCAGGATACGCTTCACGGCCCGGCGGGCGACGAAGAAGCAGGGACATCTGGCGATACGCAACGGCCTGCTTGGAAAGGTCATCATAGATGATCAGCGCGTGGCGGCCATTGTCACGGAAGTGCTCCGCCATCGACGTCGCGGCGTAAGGTGCCAAAAACTGCAGCGGCGCAGGATCGGACGCTGTCGCGGCAACCACGATGGAATACTCGATCGCGCCACTCTCTTCGAGCTTCTTCACCAGCTGCGCCACTGTGGAACGCTTCTGGCCGATCGCAACGTAGATGCAGTAGAGCTTCTTGCTCTCGTCATCGCCAGCCGCGTCGTTGTAGGATTTCTGGTTCAGGATCGCGTCCAGTGCAACGGCAGTTTTGCCGGTCTGACGGTCACCAATGATGAGCTCTCGCTGGCCACGACCGATCGGGATCATGGAGTCGACAGCCTTGAGGCCTGTCGCCATCGGTTCGTGAACCGACTTACGCGGGATGATGCCCGGCGCTTTGACGTCCGCGATCGAACGCTCGGTTGTTGCAATAGGGCCCTTGCCGTCAATCGGGTTACCCAGACCGTCTACAACGCGGCCTAGCAGAGCGTCACCAACAGGCACGTCCACAATCGCGTTTGTACGCTTAACAGTGTCGCCTTCTTTGATGTCCCGGTCGGAACCGAAGATCACGATACCGACGTTGTCAGCTTCGAGGTTGAGCGCCATGCCGCGAATTCCACCCGGGAATTCGACCATTTCACCGGCCTGAATATTGTCGAGGCCATAAACGCGCGCAATACCGTCACCAACGGACAGGACTCGGCCCACCTCGGTGACTTCGGCGTCCTGCCCGAAGTTCTTGATCTGCTCCTTAAGGATCGCAGAAATCTCGGCTGCTTGGATACCCATTTATCCGACCTCTTTCATTGCATTCTGGAGGGAGTTGAGCTTGGAGCGGATCGACGTGTCGATCATCTTCGAGCCCACTTTAACGACAAGACCGCCGATGAGGGATTCATCAACGGTCGCATTGATCTTAACATCTTTGCCGACTTGCGCCTTAAGAGTTTTAGCAAGCTCTTTCGACTGTGCGGCGGTCAGCTTTACGGCAGAAGCGACATCGGCGGTCACCTCGCCTTTTTCTTCCGCGATCTGGCCACGCAGACGGTTGATCATCTGCGGCAGGACAAACAAGCGACGCTTGGACGCCATCAACGCCAGCACATTCTGCATCGTCTTGGTCAGACCCATTTTGGCAGCAACTGCTGTGATCGCATTCGCCTGCGAGTCACGGCTGTAAATTGGTGAATGGATCAAGTCGGTCAGTTCTGGACTGCTGGCAAGTGCGGCCGACAGATCGTCGAGGTTCGCTTCGAGCTTTTCAAGCTCTTTACCCTCTTTGGCTAGGTCGAAGACCGCCGTGGCATAGCGATCCGCGATGCCAGAGGAAATGGATGCTGATTCAGACACGTCCACCCTTCCGCTATTCTGCCTCCGATCCCCCGAATTACCGGTGGTCAGAGGCGTTTTCAGTTTGGCAAATGCCGCATGGCATAGAAATCAGCGCGGATGTAGCAGAGCCGCCCCTAGCCCGCAACACGGTATGGTGTTTTCCTACCACCCCCGAAACGCCTTATTTTTAGGGCGTTAGCCCAACTGCGACGTATTGCGCGCTCGAACAGTCGATTTTTTCCACCATATTTGGGCGATTGCGGCGATTCCTTAGCTGATTATCCGGGCAACCAAGCTTTGCCTAAAGTTTAGGCACCCCGGCAAATCTGGCACTTCTGGCCCAAATGGTTTTACAAAGTAACGGTGCCGTCGATGACGATATGAGAGTGCCCCCCGATCAGGACGCGATCCGAACCGTCACGTGGCGCTCGGACGAATACGCGACCGGAACGCCCCAAACAGGTTCCTTGTGCGATGGTCAAATCGCGGGTCAAGCGGCCTTCGGACCACATCCACCGCGCCAATGCAGCATTTAGAGAACCGGTAATTGGGTCTTCGCTCATCCCGCTGGACGGCGACAGATTCCGAACTTCGAAATCGCAATCCGCGCAGTCGGCATGAGGCCCAATCACGCTGACACCAACATAGTCCGGCCAACGCACAAGGCTTGAGTCGATGGCAAGGACATCTTCAGCCGACACAAGTTCGAGCACGTTCCAGATTGGTCCGTTCTCGAGAACAGCAGTTCGACGGACCCGTGACATGTCGATCCGCAAAGCCGCGCAAAGATCGGATTTCGCGCGAGCCCCCATCGGAGCGACCTTCGTCTGTGGCGCGACGAATGCCGGGACTGCGCTCGTCATGTCGATTTCAACTAACCCAATCGCGCATTCCTGAATGACTTTGCCCTCATCCCGCGCTTTTCCTCCGCAATGCAGCCAAGCTGCGCAGCTGCCCAGTGTGGGATGCCCAGCAAAAAGCATCTCGCGCGCTGTGGTAAAAATGCGCAAACGGTAGTCCGCTGCCGGATTTGTAGGTGGGAGTAAGAAGGTCGTCTCAGCAAGGTTTGTCCAAGCCGCGAATTGTTGCATCTGCTCGTCTGTGAGGTCATCGGACTCTACGACGACGGCTAGGCCGTTTCCCTTTGACGGTTCGGCCGTGAAAACGTCTGCTTGAATGAATCGTCTTGGCTGCATCCATACCTCCGAATAATCTACTAATCGGTCAGAACTCGCGCTCGTGCAGGTTTTGCTGACGGGGTCGGAACAAGTTTGCCCAACGGGTTCAAGACTCGGCTTTCCGATTTGGTGCCGCGCGATGTCGGGCTTGTCTTGGTCACTTCAACGATCAAGACGCCACCCGCAATCAAAGCTGACACGCTGCGACCCATCTGCTCCCAAAAGCGCCCGGTTTTCATCCAAAAGCGCCGGGTCGATGGCGGTTGATATAGAACCGCTGTGTGTCTTTGCGGTGCAAAATTATGTGCCTTAAGCTGCGCCTCAAGCTGACCCATGGAATAGGGACGACCATATCCAAAGGGTGTCGCATCCGACCGCGCCCAAAGCCCGGACCGGTTCGGTACGATAAACAGCGCTTTACCGCCGGGCCCCAACACCCGCCAGCATTCTTCCAGAACCGCCGAAGGACGCTCAGACGTTTCCAACCCATGCATAAGAATTAGCTTGTCAAAACGACCATTCTCAATCGGCCAAAGGGTCTCTTCGCACAACACAGACACATTTGGCACCCCAGCAGGCCACGGCATTACACCTTGCTGTGCGGGCATCAGCCCGATCACACGCCGTGCATCTGAAAGATAAGGTCGCAGCAAGGGCACAGCGAACCCGAAACCGCCAACTGATTGCTGCTTCGCCTCGGGCCAAAACGTGGTCACCTGATCACGAACAACGCGTTGCGCCACCCGACCAATCGCGCTGCGATAGTAGAAGCTGTGCAACCGCTGCACATCAAGATGCATTTGGGCCTCCAAAGATTTTGGCCTAGTTTGCCGTAAGTCTACCTACCACGGAAAGAAACGCCATGCCCCTTGAACTCGTTACCTTGCCCGCTTTGTCAGACAATTACACGTATCTCCTGCATGATAGCAGAAGTGGCGCAACAGCCTGTATTGACGTGCCAGAAGCACAACCTTTACTGAACGAACTGAGCAAACGCGGCTGGACGCTTACCGAAATATGGCTCACGCATCACCACCACGACCACATCGGTGGCGTTGAGGACCTGCTGAACACCTATGATGCCAAGGTCTCTGGTGCAAAAGCAGACCGCCATCGTCTTCCACCCTTGAACCGAGAAGTCGCCGACGGCGACCGCTTCGAATTCGGAGGCGAGGCGATCGACGTGCTTGATGTATCCGGGCACACGGTCGGCCACATAGCTTTTGTTGCATCAGAGTCTGGATACGCCTTTACAGCAGACAGCCTGATGGCGCTGGGGTGTGGCCGTCTTTTCGAAGGCACAGCGGCACAGATGTGGGAGTCGCTGCAAAAGCTTGCTGCACTTGATCCCAACACTCTGATTTGTTCGGGCCACGAATACACGCAGGCCAACGCTCGCTTTGCAATCACTATCGATCCAGACAATCCCGACTTGAAAGCAAGGATCGACCACATAAATTCATTGCGTGAAAGAAACGAACCCACGGTTCCCAGCAAGTTGTCCGAAGAAATGGCGACGAACCCATTTCTGCGCGCCGATGACGCTTCTGTCCAAGCCCACTTGGACATGATCGGTGCCGCACCCGTCGACGTATTTGCTGAGATTCGCGCCCGCAAGGATCGCTTCTAAGGCAATTTCACAAGAACTTGTGCGCAATTGCACTTTTGTACCCTGTCAAGGCAAAGAAAAAACTTGAAGGTTTGTAGGTAACGACCACACTTTAACACTAGGATGAAAGTTGTGTCGTAGCGTGCGTCACAACAAACAAAAGAAGGAGCACTCAACCGTGCCTTCATTTTCGAATACCCTTGAGCAGGCAATTCACTCGGCATTGGCACTGGCCAATTCTCGATCGCATGAGTTCGCCACGCTGGAACATCTGCTGCTTGCGCTGATCGACGAACCAGACGCGGTTCGCGTGATGAAAGCATGCTCGGTCGACACCGAAGAATTGCGTACGACGTTGGTCGATTACATCGACGATGACTTGTCGAACCTTGTAACCGACATTGAAGGGTCCGAAGCGGTTCCCACAGCAGCGTTCCAGCGCGTTATTCAACGCGCCGCAATTCACGTTCAAAGCTCGGGTCGCAGCGAGGTGACTGGTGCCAACGTACTGGTCGCGATATTTGCCGAACGCGAAAGCAACGCGGCTTACTTCCTGCAGGATCAGGACATGACCCGGTACGACGCGGTCAACTTCATCGCGCATGGCGTCGCCAAAAACCCGGCATTCGGAGAAAGCCGCCCGGTTACTGGCGCGTCAGAGAATGAGGAAGAAACCCAATCTGCCGAACCGCAGGGCGAACAGAAAGAATCCGCCCTGGCTAAGTATTGCGTCGATCTGAACGCGAAATCGCGCGAAGGCGATATCGACCCGCTGATCGGTCGCGAGTCCGAAGTGGAGCGCTGCATTCAGGTTCTCTGCCGTCGTCGCAAGAACAACCCACTTCTGGTTGGTGATCCGGGCGTTGGCAAAACGGCAATTGCCGAAGGCCTTGCTCGCAAGATCGTTTCAGGCGAAACGCCCGAAGTTCTATCGCAGACGACAATTTATTCGCTCGACATGGGCGCGTTGTTGGCCGGCACACGGTATCGCGGCGACTTCGAGGAACGCCTCAAGGCTGTGATGACCGAACTTGAAGACCATGACGATGCCGTTCTATTCATCGACGAAATTCACACTGTGATCGGCGCAGGTGCCACATCCGGCGGCGCGATGGATGCCTCCAACTTACTGAAGCCCGCGCTTCAGGGCGGCAAGCTGCGGTGCATGGGTTCCACAACTTACAAGGAATTCCGTCAGCACTTTGAAAAGGATCGCGCGCTCAGCCGCCGTTTCCAGAAGATCGATGTAAACGAGCCATCTGTCGAAGACGCGATCAAAATCCTAAAGGGTCTCAAGCCCTATTTCGAAGAGCATCACGGCGTTAAATACACCGCAGAAGCGATCAAGACCGCGGTGGAACTCTCGGCTCGATACATCAACGACCGCAAGCTGCCCGACAAGGCTATCGACGTGATAGACGAGGCGGGTGCAGCCCAGCATCTGGTCGCAGAATCCAAGCGACGCAAATCTCTGGGCGCCAAGGAAATCGAAGCGGTTGTGGCCAAGATTGCCCGCATCCCGCCAAAGAACGTGTCCAAAGACGACGCAGAAGTTCTCAAGGATCTTGAAGCCAGTCTGAAGCGCGTGGTCTTTGGCCAGGATGCCGCCATCGACGCACTGTCCTCGGCGATCAAACTGGCGCGCGCTGGTCTGCGGGAACCGGAAAAACCCATCGGCAACTACCTCTTTGCTGGCCCGACCGGTGTCGGCAAAACTGAGGTGGCAAAGCAATTGGCGGACACGCTGGGTGTAGAACTGTTGCGCTTTGACATGTCCGAATACATGGAGAAACACGCGGTCAGCCGTCTGATCGGTGCCCCTCCGGGATATGTTGGCTTCGACCAAGGTGGCCAGCTCACCGATGGCGTAGATCAGCACCCGCATTGCGTTCTCCTGCTCGACGAGATCGAAAAGGCGCACCCGGATGTTTATAACATCCTGTTGCAGGTGATGGACCACGGTTCACTGACCGATCACAACGGGCGCACAGTCAGCTTCCGCAATGTGATCCTGATCATGACCTCCAACGCTGGTGCTGCGGAGCAGGCGAAGGCCGCCATCGGCTTTGGCCGCGACCGCCGCGAGGGGGAAGATACCGCCGCGATTGAACGCACGTTCACGCCGGAATTCCGCAACCGCTTGGACGCCGTAATTTCGTTCTCGCCGCTGCCGAAGTCGGTGATCCTGCAGGTCGTCGAAAAGTTCGTGTTGCAACTTGAGGCCCAGCTAATGGATCGCAACGTGACGATCGAACTGACCAAGCCCGCAGCCGAATTGCTGGCTGACAAAGGCTACGACGACAAAATGGGTGCACGACCTTTGGGTCGCGTGATTCAGGAAGAAATCAAAAAGCCTCTCGCGGAAGAATTGCTGTTCGGCAAGTTGGCAAAAGGCGGTGTGGTGCGCGTATCTGTAAAAGATGGCAAACTATTGCTGGAAACATTTGGGCCCGACAATCCGCGCCTTTCCAGCAAGAAACCCCCGCTTCTGACGGCGGAGTGATCCGCAGCGTCATCGCAATACTCATCACGTCCGCCACACCAAATGTGGCGGACGTTTCCTTTTTGGGCTTGCCCCTTGATTGCGTATTGGGCGAAACCTGCGTGATCGAGGATTACCCAGACGTCGACCAGACCGCAGCCGCTTCGGATTACCGTTGCGGGCTCAAAACACGGGACGGTCACAGCGGGACAGACATTGCGCTTCTGTCTTTTGAACAAATGCACCAAGGCGTCCATGTAATCGCCGCCGCCGATGGGCGGGTCGAAGCGATCCGCAATACACGTCCCGATCAGCCCTACGTTCCAGGAACGAATTTGAACGGTGAAGAGTGCGGCAATGCTGTTCGGATAAACCACGGCAATGGTTACCAATCCGTTTATTGTCACATGAAGCTGGGATCGGTGCGCGTCACCCCTGGGCAAAGAGTTGTGCGCGGGCAGCTTCTTGGGGAAGTCGGCTTAAGCGGCTTGACCAATTATCCGCATCTGCACCTGACAATCACTCAAGGTGCCGAGATCATAGACCCTTTTGCCCCCAGTCAATCCAACACCTGCAGTGAACCCTTGGAAACGCTCTGGCTAGACACACCTCCCTACAACGACGCCGGTCTATTTACGGTAGGTTTGTCGGACAGCGTGCCCGACCTAGACGCCATCCAATCCGGTGAGGCACGCCGTACGACGCTGTCTCAGAACGATGCGATGGTGCTTTATGCGCATGCGTTCAATGGCAACACGCATGACCGGATCGAGCTGACGGTGATCGGCCCTGATGGAAACGTATTCGACCACACGGCCACGCTGGATCTGGACCAAGCTCAGTCAATGCGTGCCTACGGACGCCGTGCCCCCAGTCAAGGCTGGTCCAAAGGCGACTATCGTGGCTACGCGCGATTAATCCGCGGCAACACGATCCTTGCCGTGCGCCATGCAGACATCACCATAGAATAGACGTTACTGCTCGGTCAGCTTAAGCTCGATCCGACGGTTCTGCGCCCGCGCCACTGACGTGTCGTCCGAATTGATCGGTTGGTATTCCCCAAACCCGTTCGCCGACAAGCGGCGCGGCGGGATCGCAAGATCGTCAATCATGTAGCGCACTACTGAAAGTGCGCGCGCCTGCGACAGCTCCCAATTATCCGCGTACACTCCCGTTCCGGACAAGGGCACGTTGTCAGTATGACCATCGACCCGGATGATCCAGTTGATGCCCTCGGGAATATCCTGCGCCACGTCCCGAAGAATGGCAGCAACATTGGCAATCTGCGCGCGACCCTCGGGGGACAAGCCGGCCTCGGCGGGGGGGAACAGAACCTCGGAAGAAAACACAAAACGGTCACCTTCGATCCGAACACCTTCGCGGTTACCCAAAACCTCGCGCAGTCGACCAAAGAACTCCGAACGATATTGTTCCAAGTCCTGATTTTCGCCCGCCAGACGCTGTTTTTCCTCTTCTAGCCGCTGCCGCTCTTCCTCAAGCCGAATGCGCTCCGCCTCTTCTAGCTGACGCCGCCGACGCTCTTCTGCTGCCACGCGGGCAAGTGCCGTGTTCAATTCACTGCCAAGGCTTTCAAGCTGGATCTGTGCTTCGACATCTCGTGCTGTGGCCTCGTCCAAAAGTGACTGCAAAGACGATAACTGACGGCGCAATGCCCCAACCTGCTGGTTCAGCAATTCCGTCTGGCGCTGCGCTTCGGTCGCGCGCTGCGTTTCCGCGTCCAAACGATCCCGCGCCTGTTCAAGTAAAAGCTGTCGCTGCTCTGCCTCGGACAGACGATCGTCCAACGTTGTTTCTGCCGCGATCTTCGCCGCCAAAGCAGCTGCCAGTTGATTACGCGTTTCTTCCAGCGAGGCTTCGGTCGAGCTTTGCTGCGCCAAGGCGGCAGCAAGGCGTTGTTCTAATGTTTGTTCACTCTCGCTCCGTGCGGCTGCCGCCGCCTGTGCTTCGGCCAACGCCTGCCGCAACGCATCTGCTGTTGCTTGCAACTCAGTTGTGGTTTGCTCTGATCCACTCAAATCGGCACTCAAAGCCGCATTTTCTGCGCGCAATTCCTCAAGTCGCGTTTCAAGCGCTGTCGCCTCGGACACGCGGATCAAAGCTTGGGACAGCCGTGCTTCCAACGATGACAGGGTCGTGCGCTCAACTTGCGCGTCTGCAATTTCCTGTTCCAAAGAGGCGATCCGACTTGCCTGCTCCGCCAGTTGCGCGCGCAGGGTCGCTGCCGTTTCATCGCCGTCTTCAACAGTCGCCTGTAGCTGGGCCTGAAGCGATGCCAATTTCTCTTCGCTTTCGGCCAAGACGGCGTCCAGCCTCGCCTGCAATGCATCAGCAGTTTCACGCCCTTCCAGTAAGGCCGCCGCAAGCTGCGCGTTCAGATTTTCCTCAGCCTCTCGCGCTGCCGCCAATAACGTAAGAGTTTCTTCCGCCCGTGCGCGTTGCTCCTCAAGGGCCATCGTCATGGCCGTTAGCTCCGCATCGGCGTTTTCCAGCCGCGTCCGCAGCGCTTCTGCCGCAGCGGCTTCGGCCAGCTTGGCCGCTTCCTCATCGCTCAACGCGTTCTCTAGGTCAGAAACCTGCGCTGTCAAAGCGCCGACCTGTTCGGTGGTTTCGGCATTCTGGGCCCGCAAATCCGCTACCAACGCCTCCAGCGCCTCGCGCCGTGCTGCGGCCAGTCGTGCAGCTTCGACCTGTTCGTCGATCTCGCTTCGCGCGGTTGCCAGCGCGAGGTCAAGCGCTTCTTGTTCTGTCAGCAATTGCGCGCGCGCTTCGGTCAATTCGGCGACCTGATCGCGTGCCGTGTCCCTCTCTGAAAGCAACCCTGCCACCTGCTCTTCGAACGATGCGATCCGCGCGTCAGCAGCCTCGAGCGCCGCCGCCTGCCGATCGCGCGTGGCAGCCAAGGATGCGATAATCGCTTCTTGTTCAGTGATGCGTGCCTGAGTGTCATCCAGCGTGGCATTCAATGCACCCAGCTGATTGGTAAGCGAAGTCGTCCGCTGCTGTTCGACGCCCAGCGCGCGTGCAAGCTCGGCAATTTCGGAGGATAGGGAATTTAGCTCGTTCTCTTGTCCGGTTATCGTGTCTCGCAGCACGGCTTGCACAACCATGAAAATGGTCAATACAAACATCAACACCAGCAAAAGCCCGGTCATCGCATCCACGAAGCCGGGCCAGATCGAGGCCTGGAACCGGGCTCCGGTGCGCCGTGACAGGGCCATGACTTATCCCTCGCCCTTGTCGGTCTTGCGCCCCGTGTTACGCGCCATACGATCCAAAGCACGGCCGATAGCGTTCAGATCGGTGCGCAGTTCTGCCATGGTTTCCTGACGCCCGGCGGCCACCTCTTCGAGGATACGCAGCATCTGCACATCGATGGACCGCAGACGCATCCGGCTTTCGGCATCTAGTCCTTCGTTTTCTGACTTGTGTGTCAGAACATCAATCAGGCGATCCTGACTGTCCGCAATCCTTGCAAAGGCCGTCGCACTGGGTGCAGTGGCCTCCATGCGTTCAGTCATACGCTCGAGCGTGTCGCTCAATTGTCCAAGACGGTATTCAATTTCGGCGCGGCCTTCTTCGGATTTGGCGAACAGCAACTGTAGTCCGTCCATCTGCTCGACCATTTGGTCAATGACAGCACCAACAACGCCGATGTCGCCGTGCCCCTCTCCCTCACCGCTAGAAAAGCCAAGCTTGGTGATGGAACTCAACCATTCTTCCAATTCCCTGTAAAATCGGTTCTGTCCATGCCCGGCGAACAGTTCCAACAATCCAACCACCAGCGATCCCGCAAGCCCAAGCAACGAGGACGCAAAGGCAACGCCCATACCCGAAAGCTGGCTGTCCAGCCCGGTCATCAGCCGGGCAAATACGTCGACGCCAGTTTCGCCATCTTCGGGTGCCAAGCCCCGGATCGTATCGACAAGCGCCGGGACTGTGGTCGCCAAACCGTAAAACGTGCCAAGCAGCCCGAGAAAGATCAGTAGATTAACGATATAACGCGTGATCTCGCGTGCCTCGTCGATACGTGTCGCCACAGAATCAAGAATTGACCGTGTGGATGTAGTGTTGATCTGCATCCTTTTGTTTCGCGACCGCAGCAATGTGGCCAGCGGAGCAAGCAACAAAGGCGCTTTACTCTCGAAGCCGCGTTCTCGCTCTTGTGCGAAATGCTCGATCCACCGCACTGACTGAATCAATTGCCAGACCTGCCAAAAACAAGCGACCACCCCGATGACGAAAACAAAGCCGATAAATCCGTTCAGGTACGGGTTGGCTTCGAACACGGGCAAAACCCGCGGCAGGGCAAGAAACCCGCCAAATCCTGTGAGCCCCAGAACAAGGAGCATCATCAGCACCTGACGAACAGGTTGGGTAAATTGTGGCTCGGCCTCAATGTCCGGCTGATCCATTCGGACAGTTCCTGACGCGTTTCTTGTTGTTCGGTGGTAACTCTAGGCGGTTCGCTGCCAATCGCCAAGCGGTTAAGCGATCAACTGACGCACCCGTTCACAAAGCCAGTCCAACTCTGCGTCAGGAATGCCCAGTTCGGCCAGATGTGACGCCGTATTGAACAGGTATTCGCTGTTCGGCCCCCGCCCACCCACCGACTGCGCGATAATCTGCGCCTGCTCTTCCAGACCAATCGACCCGCAATACTGCACGTGATCCGCGTCGATCACGTAGGTGACTGCCAACTCTTCACGTCCATCGGCGAAACGAATGGGCAAGACTCTCTCGATATAGGCAGAAGATACCAATTCCCGTTCGCGCAAATAGGCCATCGTGGCGTCATACTGGGCCTCAGGCATCTGCATGGCCAAACCATCGCATGTTCCATCGGGATGCGCATCCAGCGCAAGCACAAGACCAGGATTTTCTTCAGTTCCGCGATGATGAATCGACCGCATGCAAAAACTTCGTGCGTAGCCGTCCAGCCGCGCATGCGCCGTTTCAACGGGTGTGAACCCTGGGTTCCACAAAAGCGATCCGTATCCAAAAACCCAAAGTGTCATGATGCTGGTCCTGCCTTTCAGCGCGGGGTAAACACCAAAGGCGCGACAGACAAAAGGGGGTGCGCGGGTGAAACGTCTTCTTGTGGTGATCATCGTGGCAACACTGGCCTATTGCGGTTGGTGGTTTTACGCCGCGCACGACATGCGCAACAGCGTGGCGGACTGGTTCACTGAACAGCTCACCGCTGGCGTTCAGGCCGACTATACCGACTTGACCGTTCGCGGGTTTCCCAATCGCACAGATTTAACGATCACTGACCCTGTCTTACTTGCAGCCGATGGCAGTTTGGGGTGGCGAGCACCGTTTCTTCAGGTGCTTGGGCTGACTTACAAGCAAGGACATGTGATTGTCGCATGGCCAGACACGCAAACGCTGACCACACCGAATGGCGACATCGCGGTTGCCTCTGATGGACTTCGGGCCAGCGTGATCCATGATAACGGCACAATTGTGCGCAGCAACCTCGAAGCGCTGGTCCTGAACCTGAATGGTCCGGAAGTGTCAGTGGCACTGGCGGACGTCAATCTGGCGCTGCAGAACATCGACGTTACGCCTTCATCCTACCGGGTGGCCCTGTCCATCGGCAGCATTGCGGCTTCCTCGCCCGAAGGCGTACCGGAAATCGGTCCGGACTCGCTCGCGTCTTTGAGGGCCGAATTCGAACTAAGCTTGGACCAACCGCTTACGTTTGACGCATTAGCCGGGGCAGCGGTGCAGGTCACGGACATCGCGCTCACCCGGTCTGAAATCTCCTATGGCGCGGTCACGTTCAAAGTCACGGGCAATGCGACTCTGGACAATGCGGGCCTTGCCACGGGACAAGTGACTCTGACCGCAGAGAACTGGCGCGATGCCATTGCCGCGGCGCGCAACGCGGGAGACCTGCCTCCGGCGCTGAGCGAAGGCCTGATCGAACTGCTGACCATGTTGTCCACCTTTGGCGGAAACCGTGACGCGCTTGACGTGACCCTTGGGCTCAATCGCGGCACCGTTTTGATCGGACCGATCCCGGTCGGACAATTACCACCACTCCGCTGGCGCTGAACCTTGCCAATTCCACCAACCCCCGCGACACTTACCGCAAGAGCGAGGTGACAGATGGTCGACAGGCTTTTTCAACGGATCGATGACAGACGCGAGGACCTGATTGCGCTGACGCAAGAGCTGATTCGCATCCCAACGCTCAATCCGCCCGGTGAAAACTATGCCGCGATTTGTGATCTGTTGGACGTTCGCCTGTCTCGCGCCGGATTCGAAACCACATGGGTTCGTGCCGAGGGTGCCCCCGGCGACAGCGACCGCTACCCGCGCTGGAACCTGATCGCTCGCCACGAAGGGCCGCGCCCCGGTTCGTGTGTCCACTTCAATTCGCACACCGATGTGGTCGAGGTCGGCCACGGCTGGACCCGCGACCCCTTTGGCGGCGCAGTCGAAGACGACAAGATCTATGGCCGTGGTTCATGTGATATGAAGGGTGGATTGGCCGCGTCGATCATCGCAGCAGAAGCCTTTGTCGCTGAGCACCCGGATTATGCAGGCGCCATCGAGATCAGCGGCACCGCCGATGAGGAATCCGGCGGCTATGGCGGCGTCGCATATTTGGCCGAGCAAGGCTGGTTCGACCCAAAGCGCGTGCAGCATGTCATCATCCCAGAACCCCTGCACAAGGACCGCATCTGTTTGGGCCATCGCGGCGGCTGGTGGGCCGAGATCGAAACCAAGGGCGAAATTGCCCATGGCTCCATGCCTTTTCTGGGGGATTGTGCCGTCCGACACATGGGCGCAGTGCTAAATGCGTTCGAAGAGACCCTGTTCCCAGCCATGGCCGCGCGCTGGACCGAGATGCCCGTCGTCCCCGAAGGCGCGCGGCAATCGACGATGAACATCAACTCGGTCCACGGTGGCCAGCCCGAGCAGGCCAGCGATTACACCGGTCTGCCCGCCCATTGCGTGCCGGACAGCTGCCGCATCGTGATCGACCGCCGTTTTCTGATGGAGGAACCGATTGAGGAGGTTCGCCAAGAGGTCATCGACCTGCTCGAAGACCTAAAGTCACGCCGCGAGAATTTCGATTACGAGATTCGCGAGATCAATCGTGTGATCCCGTCGATGACGGACAAGACAGCCCCCATCGTGACCACTGTGCATGACGCAATCCGCGACGTGCTAGGGCAAAACCCGACTTATGTGGCCTCGCCCGGCAGCTATGACCAAAAACACATCGACCGGATCGGCAAGTTGCAAAACTGCATCGCGTATGGACCCGGCGTGCTAGAACTGGCGCACAAACCGGATGAATGGGTAGGCATCACCGATATGCTCGACAGTGCCAAGGTCATGGGCCGCGCGCTTGAAACCCTTTTGGTGCCGTCAGGACAGTGAAAGCAGAGACTTGATTGCTGCGTGATTTGACGTGACACTCGCCCCAACAACAGGAGGGACACAATGACCACTCATTTCCTGCGCGGGGCCGCCTTGGCCGCGCTGCTGACAACACCTGCGCTGGCACAGCAGACCGATCTGACCATCGCTTTGCAGCTTGAACCACCGCACCTTGACCCGACAAGCGCCGCAGCGGGCGCCATCGACTCGGTTCTGTATTCTAACGTGTTCGAAGGACTGACGCGTTTCATGTCGGACGGGTCAGTTGTTGCGGGCCTTGCCGAAAGCTGGGAGATCAGCGAGGACGGCACGACCTATACGTTCAAACTGCGCGACGGTGTGACCTTTCATGATGGCACCACGATGGACGCAGAAGACGTGAAGTTCACGCTCGATCGCGCCCGGGCCGAAGACAGCGCAAACGCACAAAAGGCGCTTTTTGCCGGGATATCCGAAGTCGGCGTCATTGACCCTATGACGGTCGAGGTGAAACTCTCGGCACCTGACGGCAATTTCCTCTTCAACATGGCGTGGGGTGATGCCGTCATCGTTGCCCCAGAAAGCATCGAAAACATCAAACAGACACCCATCGGCACAGGCCCGTTCAAGTTCGACGAATGGGTGCAAGGTGACCGGATCGAGATCAGCCGCAACGCGGACTACTGGGGTGAGGCCCCCGCGCTGGAAGCGGCGACTTTTAAGTTCATCTCTGACCCGACCGCAGCCTTTGCTGCGATGATGGCGCAGGACGTAGACGCCTTTGCAGGCTTCCCCGCCCCAGAGAACCTGCCCCAGTTTGAAGCCGATCCACGCTTTCAGGTTCTCGTCGGATCGACCGAAGGCGAAACGATCCTCTCGACCAACAACAAGATGCCGCCATTGGACGACGTTCGGGTTCGGCAAGCCATCGCACATGCGATTGATCGTCAAGCGATCATCGATGGCGCGATGTTTGGTTTGGGTACCCCCATCGGAACACATTTCGCACCGCACAATCCCGACTATGTCGATCTGACGGCACAATCCGCCTACGACCCTGAGAAAGCAAAAGCGCTTTTGGCCGAGGCCGGGCTGGCAGATGGCTTCACCACCACGCTGAAACTTCCACCACCGTCCTATGCCCGGCGCGGTGGCGAGATCATAGCCTCCCAGCTCCGCGCGGTGGGGATTGAGACCGAAATCACCAATCTCGAATGGGCGCAATGGCTGGAAGAGGTGTTCCGCGGCAAGGATTTCGGTCTGACCATCGTCAGCCATACCGAACCTTTCGACATCGGCATCTATGCGCGTCCGGATTACTATTTCCAGTATGACAACGCCGCGTTTCAGGAGTTGATGACCACGCTTGGTGCAACCAGCGATCCCGCCGCACGAACCGAGCTGTTGGCGCAGGCACAAACCATGATCGCAGATGATTATGTGAACGGGTACCTGTTCCAGCTGGCTTTCCCGACCGTAGCGGATGCCCGCATCAATGGGCTTTGGCAGAACGCCCCAACACAAGCGACCGATCTGACCGGGGTCAGCTGGTCGGAATAAAGCAAAGCGTCCAAATGCGACACGGATCAGGATCATGACCTCGTCCGTGTCGCACAAACGTAAGACCAGATTGCCAACAGCATAAGTCCAACCTAGGCTGATGGCATGGCCATCCCCGTCGAAAACTTCTTCCTCAAGCCTGATACCAATGGCACGCTGCAGGCTCGCATCCAGCAGATGGTGGCCGAAGGTATCCTCTCGGGCCGTTTTCGCCGTGGTGAAAAGCTCCCCTCCAGCCGCAAACTCGCGCAACATCTCGGGGTAAGTCGCATCACGGTGACACTGGCCTATACCGAACTATTGGCGAACGACTACCTTTCATCCCGTGGACGCTCTGGGTATTTTGTGTCCGACGACGCGCCAGAACCGCCGCAATTCGAAAACACCGCTCGCCGCGAAGACGCTGTTGATTGGTCTCGCGCGCTGGGGCAAAAATTCACCGGCACAGCGACCCTCGTCAAACCGCAGGATTGGGCGCTGTACCGCTATCCATTCCTTTACGGGCAGACCGACCCCCAGCTATTCGATCATACCAACTGGCGACTTTGCGCATTGCAGGCTCTTGGGGCCAAGGATTTCGCGGCTTTGACCCGTGACTATTACGATCAGGACGATCCGCAACTGGTCGAATTCATTCTGCGTCACACCCTGCCAAGGCGCGGGATCACCGCCAATCCCGATGAAGTGTTGATAACAATGGGCGCACAGAACGCGCTCTGGATGACATCACAGGTGCTTCTCACGCAACGTCGACACGCGGTAATCGAGGACCCCTGTTATCCGGCGCTGCGCGGCGTACTAACCCAATCCCGCTGCCATCTAAGCGCACTGGACGTGGATGAGGACGGACTACCGCCAGAACAGATCCCTGAAAACACGGATGTGATTTTCACAACCCCAAGCCACCAATGTCCTACCTCCTATACGATGCCTCTCGCACGGCGTCAGGCGCTGCTCGCCCGTGCGCGTGCCCTCGACGCACTGATCGTAGAGGATGATTACGAATTCGAAATGGCTTATCTCAAGCCGCCAATGCCTGCCCTCAAAAGCCTCGATGAAGACGGGCGCGTGATTTATGTCGGCAGTTTTTCCAAGTCGCTCTTCCCGGGGCTACGGCTTGGCTACCTTGTCGGATCGGCCCCGTTCATCCGCGAAGCACGAGCCTTAAGGGCGTCGATTCTCCGTCATCCGCCCGGGCTGACTCAGCGCACCACCGCATATTTCCTTAGCCTAGGGCATTATGACAGCCTGATCCGCCGCACAGGAAAAGCGCTCAACGACCGGCGGGTGATCATGGAGCACGCGATCCGCAAACATGGGCTGACAATTGCGGGAAAAGGCACCTATGGCGGGTCAAGTTTCTGGATGCGCGCGCCCGATTATGTCGATTGCGAAGAACTGGCGCTCCGGTTGAGCAAAGTTGGCGTACTGATCGAACCCGGGGCAGCCTTTTTTTCAGGCGACACGCCCCCGCGCAATTACTACCGCCTTGCCTACAGCTCTATCGCGCAAGCGCGCATTGATCCCGGAGTGGCCGAGATTGCCAAGGCGATCGAGGCAATGTCCATTAAATAGAGGCTTGAACGCGGAATCCGTCAGGGATCGCATCACGCCTTTCAAGCACAAGGTCGGCCATCACCTCGGCCACTTTTGGGGCCATGCCGAACCCGATCTTGAAGCCGCCATTGGCAATGAAATGTCCCTCGCGCCCCGGCCATGCCCCAAGCATCGGCGCGCGCGACCGGGCACGGGGGCGCACCCCAGCCCAGCGATCCACCACTGCTGCATCCGCCAGAACGGGCATCGCGGCGATGGCACGGGCAATCAGCTCGTCACATTGTGCGTCCAACCCATCCGGCACGTCGAACTCACGTTCACTGGTCGAACCGATAGCGACCGTCCCATTTGCGTGCGGAATGATGTGCAAACCATCGACAAACACCTGCGGCTCTGGCCCGGCGTCATAGGCCAAGGCGGCGGATTGGCCTTTGATGCCAGCGCCGACCGACTTGCCGAACGACTCCGACAACTCAAGCAATCCACGCCAGCCGGTAGCCCAGATCACTGCGCCCCGATCCGGTGCCCCAGAGGCCACTTCCACGCCCTTGGCGCGCAACGCTGCAACCAGTGCAGCGCAAGCCTGTCGCGGGTGCATACGTCCGGTCAGGGTATCCCGGATCAGGAAACCCGATGGCGAGAGCGGTGCGAACACTCCGGCTTCATCAGCCGAGATCACCTCCCAGACGGCACGCCCCTGCCAGAGATCACGGGCCCCTTCCGTACGTGCACGCGCCAAGTCCAAACCATGATCATCGGCAATCGGTTGCAACCGCCCCGTCCGACCATAGCCAGGATCGACGCCTCCAACAGCCATCACCTCACCCCAGAACACATCCATCATTAGCAAGCTGTCCAACTGAAACGCCTTCTTGTCGTTCCAGTTTTCAGGCACATGCGGCGCCAAAGCACCCACCAACCCGCCACTGGACCCAGAGCCAGCACCGTACGGATCAATCACCTGCACATGCGCGCCCCGTTGCGTCAAAACCCACGCAATGCTCAGGCCGAAAATCCCCGCTCCGCGCACTGTGATTTCGGGCATTGCCATTCCGGTCTCTCCTCGCCAAGGTCCAGCTGTCGCTAAGGTATGCCATCATGAAACTCCAGACGGAACCGCTCGACTGGCGCGATGGGGATGTCCCTGTCTCTTGCCGGTTCGACGACCCCTATTTTTCGCTCGACAACGGGCTCGCGGAAACGCGCTTCGTTTTTCTGACGGGCAACAACCTGCCATCGCGCTTCAGGGACGGGTTTCACATCGCTGAACTTGGCTTCGGCACCGGGCTGAACCTTTTGGCAACGCTCGACCTCTGGCGGGCCAATGGTCAAAGCGGAGCGCTCCATTTCACCAGTTTCGAGGCGTTCCCGATGCGGGCCGAAGACATGATCCGCGCGCAACAGGCTTTTCCGGACCTAGCCCCGATCGCCCAGGAACTTGCCCCTTACTGGGCCGAAGGCGCGCGGGAAATCACCCTGCCCGATCTGCATTTCACCCTCGTCGAAGGTGATGCACGCGACACCCTACAGACAATGACACATCCCGCAGACGCGTGGTTTCTAGACGGTTTTGCCCCGGCCAAGAACCCGGAACTCTGGGAACCCGACCTCCTGACCTGCGTCGCCGAGAAAACCGCCCCCAACGGCACCGCCGCCACCTACACCGCCGCCGGTCACGTCCGCCGCGCATTGGATGCAGCGGGCCTGACCACAACGCGTGTTCCCGGCTTCGGCCGCAAGCGCCACATGACCATTGCGCGGAAAGCCGTCTGACATGACCGAAACCAACAACCGTCTGGGCATCTGGCTCATGGTGGCGACGACATTCGTTTTCGCCATGCAGGACGGTCTGTCCCAGCATTTGGCTAGCGAATACAACGTGCTGATGGTGGTGATGATCCGTTACTGGTTTTTCGCCGCCTTCGTCATGTTCGTCGCCAGTCGCAGGGCAGGAGGCCTTCGGGCTGCGGCAGCCACGACGCAACCGCTACTCCAAGGCTTTCGCGGGTTACTGCTGGCAGCCGAGATCTGCGTGATGGTGCTTGGCTTTACCTATCTGGGCCTCGTTGAAAGCCACGCGATCTTTGCCTGCTATCCGCTTCTCATCGCAGCGCTGTCTGGCCCGATCCTAGGTGAACAAGTGGGGTGGCGGCGTTGGACCGCGATCGGCGTGGGTTTCATTGGAATCCTGATCATCTTACAGCCCGGTTTTGGTGTCTTTTCCCCGCTTGCCATCATCCCGGCTGTTTCTGCGCTGATGTTCGCCTTGTACGGCCTTCTCACCCGCTACGCTGCGCGCAAAGACAGCGCCGCGACCAGCTTTTTCTGGACAGGTACAGTAGGTGCGGTGTTCATGACCCTGATCGGCATCTGGTTTTGGGAACCAATGATCCCGGCCGATTGGGCCATGATGGCGCTTTTATGCGTCACGGGCGCAACCGGGCATTACCTGCTGATAAAATGCTACGACGTGGCCGAAGCCAGCGCGGTGCAGCCCTTTGCTTATCTGCAACTGCCCTTCGCAGCGAGCCTTGGGATCATGGTCTTTGGTGAAGCGATCCGCCCCAACGTGGTCTTTGGCGCAAGCCTGATCGTTGGCGCAGGTCTATTCACCCTGTGGCGGCAGCGGCAAAAGGGTTGATCCCTTTAGCTCTTCCGAAAACGGCACCGGGTGCGGATCACGCCCCAGCCGTGCACGATAAATCGGCAGGCTTTCCGTGACCCGCATCACGTAGTTCCGGGTTTCGGTGAACGGGATATGTTCGATCCAGTCGATGATATCCATCTCACCGCGCCTCGGATCGCCACGTTCCTCCATCCAGCGTTCTGGGCGACTTGGCCCCGCGTTGTAACCTGCCGCCATCATCACCGCGTTTCCAGAGAACTGCTGCGCCAGCCTTTCCAAATAGGCAGACCCAAGAACCGCGTTGTAGATCGGGTCAGTCAATAGCTTCGTCTCTGAATACTCCACATCCAGCCAACCCGCCACTTCTTGCGCGGTACGTGGCATCACCTGCATCAGCCCTCGCGCGCCAACAGGCGACGTCACACTGGGATCGAATTCGGATTCGCGACGCGCAATCGCCAGAACAAGCTCGGTCGGAACAGGGTGTTCAATCTCGGCAAGAGGATGCAGCGCGTAATACGGCCCGTGCAACTCGTGACCAAACTGTGCCGCCCTCTTGCCCAGCATCACCTGCACGTGTGGCAAACCCAAATCTTCGAGCATTTGTCCCATCTGCCCAATCTGTGCGCGATCCAAGGACTCGGCCAGATGCGTCAGAAACCGTTCGGCCAGCACCTTTTCCTCCGCGTCGAGCAGCAGGATTGCGGCGGTAAACACCGACGATTGCGTGAACGGCGCGTCGCGCCAATCCGGGAACACTTCTGTTCCAGCCAAAAGCGGATCGGGCGGTATCCCACCGGCTTCGGCTGCAAGAAGCCCATAGAAAGAGGTCTGGTATTGCGCCCCAAATGCAAAGGCTTTGGCCGCGGCTGCTCCATCACCAGCTTCCGCAAGCGCCCGACCCAGCCAATAACCTGCGCGGCCCAACGAAATTGGAGATTCGACGCCACCGCGTAAGGCCCGAAAATGGTCTGCCGCGCGTTCCGGTTCGTTTAAGAACCGCAAAGACAGGTAGCCCGCCAACCATTCAAGATCGGCAAAGGAAGACCCTTCATCCAGAAAATTGTTTGCGGCCACATCGTAAGCAGTCTGATACTGCTTGTCCCACATCAATCGCCGGACCAGATCGTCCCGCTGTCGCGCCCAGATGTCAGGGCGCCCCAACGCTTCGCGCGAGGTCGACCGAGCCAGCAAAAGTTCAACCGCATCATCAGTCCGCCCTTTGCGCACACGCCATGCGAAACGTTCATAGGCCAGCCCTGCATCCGCACTTAGTGCTGCCGGTACAGCTTCGATCAGCGTGTCGACCCCGGCTGCATCCGCACGCAGCGCCAAGCGCGCTTCGGCAAGTGCGCGCCAATCTTCGCCCACCAACGACAACATCGCACGAGAATTCGAGGCACTGCCGCGCCACAACATGGAATCAAGGCGCGCTGTATGGTGCGGTTTCAGAAAGTCGCCATAACTTGCGACAAATGCAGACTGTTCATCAGAGGTCAGTGTCAGTGTTGTCCAAGCTTGCAAAATTACGGCTTCGGCGTTCGGCCTGTCATCTGCCGTCAATAAGGCCCGCGCCAAAGACAACGCGCCTGCCCCGGTTTCGGGAACATGATCGGCATAGAACGCCCGTATCGTCTCAGCAGGTGCCGACGCCATAGCGCTTTCGCTTTTTTCCTTGAGAAAGGGCAGCCCCGGCCAATCAGCATTACGCGACAGAAAATCCTGAACCTCGCGCGGCGACCCAAGTCCAGCGCGCAGGTAGTGCCACAGGATCACGTCCAGCGCCGCTTGGCCATCGCCCCGCGCTTCGATCTGGGCCGCAGCCCGGTTGCCCTCGCGCATAAGATCCATCGCGCGTTCCAGCGGGCGGGCATTGTCCTGCGCCAGAACGCCTAAGGGTAAGGACAGCAGAAGCACCGTCAGGGTAGCGATACGCCGAAACATGGCTTGCATTTTCTCCGATGAAACAGGATAGACGGCTCGCTAAAGGATAACCCGCACCCCGCGACCTGCAACTCACATTCGCGGGACGGGTGCAACGGCGCAAGCGCCACACACGAAAAGGAGCGTGACAATGTTCAAAGGGTCGATGCCTGCACTGGTCACACCGTTTAAGAACGGTGCAGTGGATTTTGACACGCTCAAACAGCTCGTGGATTGGCATGTCGATCAAGGCAGCCACGGGCTGGTCCCCGTCGGCACAACCGGCGAAAGCCCAACTCTGACCCATGAAGAGCACGAAGAAGTCGTAACCTTCGTGGTCCAAGCTGCCGCCGGGCGTATCCCCGTCATCGCCGGAGCTGGGTCAAACAACACCGAAGAAGCGATCCGTTTTTTGCAGCACGCCGAAAAGGCAGGCGCGCAGGCAGGTCTTGTAGTGACGCCTTATTATAACAAACCAACACAGGATGGTTTGATCCGACATTTCACGATGCTGCATGACAGCTGTGATCTGCCGATCGTCATCTACAACATCCCCGGTCGTTCGGTTGTGGATATGACACCCAAAACGATGGGCGAGCTAGCCAAGCTGCCGCGCATTGTCGGCGTGAAGGACGCCACCGGCGATCTGGGTCGCGTCAGCGCCCAGCGCATCACCTGCGGGGCTGGTTTTGTCCAGCTGTCGGGCGAGGATGCCACAGCGCATGGCTTTAACGCCCAAGGCGGCGTGGGCATGATTTCCGTCACCGCAAATGTGGCACCAGCGCTCTGTTCGCAGATGCAAGAGGCGACATTGGCTGGTGACTATGCCACAGCCTTGGAATTGCAGGATCGCCTGATGCCTCTGCATCACAGTATCTTTGCCGAACCTGGTCTGTGCGGCGCGAAATACGCCATGAGCCGTTTGGGCCTGTGTGACGAAGAAATGCGCCCGCCACTCTTTCCAGTGTCTCAGCCTACGCGCGATATGATCGACAACGGCCTGCGCCACGCCGGCCTTTTGAACTGATCACAAAGACACCGAAAACCAAAAAGGTCGCGCTATCGCAGCGCGACCTTTATTTTACCAACTGGTACAATTCAGGACTCAAGCCCCTCTGGCTGCCCGACAACCACGAAGTGCAGCGCTTCGGGTCTGAGCACTCGGGCAGCGACCCGCTTAATGTCGTCCAAAGTAATTGCTTCGACCTGCGCATTCCGTGTGTTCACATACTCGGCAGGCAGATCATCCATCTGCATTCCAACAAGGATATTTGCGATCGGACCGTTCCCGTCAAACCGCAGCGGATAGGCACCTGTCAGATAGGTCTTGGCCGCAGTCAATTCCTCTTCCGTGACTCCGTTTTCCGACATCTTCTTCCACTCTTCGCGGATCACTTCGATAGCTTCGGCAATCCGATCGTTGGCACTGGCAACGCGACCAAGATACAGCGCGGCATTGTCCTTGGGAACAAGGTAGCTATAGACGCCATAGGTCAGGCCACGTTTCTCACGAACCTCTTCCATCAACCGTGCTTCGAATCCGCCGCCGCCAAGGATTTCATTCAAGACATAGGCTGCAAAGAAATCCGGATCGTCCCGCGCGATACCCTCGTGTCCGAAAATCGCAACAGATTGCGGCACGTCAAATGGTACAACGGTAACGCCTGCCTGGGTTGAAACCGCGATATCGGGTGCTTGCGGTGTGCCGGTTGCAGGCAAATCAGACAGGAGCTTGTCCAAGACGTCTGCCAATTCCTCGGGTGAAATATCGCCTGCGGCCCCAACGTAAACACGATCGCGGGCCAACGCGCCTTTGTGCGCTGCGATCAGATCGTCGCGTGTCAAAGCTGCGATGTTTTCTTCCGTACCTTCTATTGCAGAGCCATATGGATGATCTCCGAACACCATGCTGTCGAACGATACGCCGACGATGTTGTCCGGGTCCTGCGCATCCGAACGGATCACCGAAACGACCTGTGCCTTAACCCGATCAATCGCATCCTGATCGAACCGCGGCTTAGTGATAGCTTCACGCAATAGGGCCAACGCCTCGTCTTGATTTTCGGTCAGGAACCGGGCCGAGATCGACACCGCATCATCGCCGACATCGAAATCAAAACTTGCAGCCAGCGATTCCGCGCGTTCGGAAAACGCACGGGAATCCAGATCGCCTGCGCCTTCTTCAAGCAGACCCACCATCAAATTCGTCGCGCCCCGCTTGCCCGCAAGGTCAAGCGATGCCCCACCTTTGAACCGCAACTCTAGCGCTACGAAAGGAATCGACTCTTCCTGCACCAACCACGCATTGATACCACCGGAGCTTGTGACTTCGGCGATGTCGATTTCAGCTCGCAATGGCGCTGCAGCGAACACCATAACGGCGATCAGGGAACCAAAAAACTTCATTGCGTCACCTCCTTGGCCGTCCGGAGAAATCCGGTCACGGCATTGTCACGGTCGAATACCTCTTTCGCAGCGGCGATGATTTCCTCGGGTGTGATCGATTGCAGGATGTCCGGCCACGCATGCACGTCCTCAATCGTCAGACCAGAGGTCAGCGCCGCACCGTAGCGACGCGCCAAAGAGTTAGAGCTGTCGAGTTCATAGACCTGCGCTGCGCGCAGTTGGAACTTGATGCGATCAAGCTGTACGGGATCGACTCCCGTCTCGATGAACTCAGCGACCACGCGATCCATATCGGCTTCCGCCTCTTCAAGGGTGACGCCCTGCGCTGGCACGTTCACGACACCAAAGGTCGTGTCGTCAAGAGACAGGCCACTGTAGAACGCCCCGGCATAGACCGCGCGCTTTTCCTCGAATTGCAGTTTTTGCGGCATCACGGCTGTTTGCGATCCGCCAAGAACCTCTGCCAACAACGTCAATGCCGCCGCAGTACGTTGGTCACCCGGATCACGTTCAGGCGCGAGATAAGTGCGCATCACATAAGGCTGAGCCACACGCGGGTCTTCAAAAGAAATTCGACGCTCGGCCATTTGCGGTGGTTCAGAGCGACGCACCCGTTCAGGCAGCGCTTCGTTACGCGGAATTGGGCCATAATGCTCTTGCGCCAGCGCGAGAACTTCGTCGGGCAGGACATCGCCTGCGACCACCAAAACGGCGTTGTTCGGTGAATAATACTGCTCGTAGTATGCCAGCGCATCATCAAGATCGAGGTTCACCATCTCGTGTCGCCAACCGATGATCGGGGTGCCGTAGGGGTGATTGAGGTATTGCGCCGCCATCCGTTGTTCGCGGAACAGCGAACCGGGGTCGTTTTCCACGCGCTGGTTGCGTTCTTCGATGATCACGTCCCGCTCGGTCAGGATGTCTTCGCGGTCAAGCTGGATATTCTTCATCCGGTCTGCTTCCATTTCCATCATCAGACCCAACCGATCTGCCGCGATACGCTGGAAATAAGCGGTATAGTCAAAACTGGTAAACGCGTTGTCGGTACCGCCGTTGGCTTTGACCGTTTCGCTGAATTCACCGGGGGCCAGTTTTTCGGTTCCTTTGAAAAGAAGATGTTCAAGGAAATGTGCGACGCCTGACACGCCGGGCTGTTCGTCTGCTGATCCGCCGCGATACCACACCATATGCACAACGGCTGGCGCTCTGTGGTCTTCGATCACCACCACATCCATTCCGTTCTCAAGCTGGAAAGTGGTGACCTGATCTTCGATCGTGTCCGCACGCAAAGGCGCGGCTGCTAGAAAGCACGCCCCGGTCAGGGCAATCAGGCGACGCATCGGCAATACTCCTCGTTTTGAAGTAAGGTACGATGCGCATCGCTAACTTCAAGCTTTCCAACAGTTTTGTGAGCTGTCCCGGTGGCGGGCGCAAACGCCTGTATCAGCGGGGTGGGGCCGATGGTGTCAGTGCTCCTGCCCGACGCGCCGCTTCGAGAGTGGCATACGGATCAAGCGCCTGATTGCGGTAGATGCGGTTATACGTGTCTTCGGGAACCAGTCGCCAATTGAACAGTGACCGCCGTTCGCGAAACTCTTGATCCGCAGTCGCAAGCTGCTCGCGGATGCTTGGGTCACGTCCAAAACGCGACACCCGCGCGACCAGCGCCTGATCGCCAGCACCGATGCCTGTCTGCACATCAAGCCGCGATGGCGCGCCACCAAGAACCGCAACCGCATCCTTCAAAGGTGTCTGATCCGTCCGATTGGCACCGCCCGGTGTCGGGGTTGGCAACTCGGCAAGGCTTTCGGGCGCTTGCAAAGGTTTCGGCGGAACGATCGAGAACTCTTCCGGCGTGCCAGTCGGATTGCGCAATTGGCGCAGATTGGTGTCACGATCCGCCGTGTCCTGACGGGACCCGCATGCGGTCAAAGCCACAAGTGCCAGTATGATTAATGCGCGCGGCATCATGTTGTCTGCCCGCCTCCGTAGTCGCCTCATCTCTGCTTTAGCGTATCAAGCCGCACTCGTCACGAGGCGTTTTTACCGCCCGAGAAAAGCGCGAGCCCAATTGCCCCAAGAAACACAGATATGTCCGCGACATTAAAGGCATAAGGATTGCTAAAACCGCAACAGGACATGTTTAGAAAATCCGCAACCGCGCCATAAAGCAAGCGATCCACAACATTACCAAGCGCACCGCCAATCAACAGCCCAGCAAAGATCAATCCCGTGCGCCCTGGCGGATCGCGGCGCATCCAGACCAGCACGAACAGGACAATCCCCAATGCAACCGAGATCAGGACCCAACGGGTCCAATCCGCCTGTCCCGACAACAGGCCGAAATTAATGCCTGTATTCCACGCCATGCGAAAATTCAGATAGGGCGGAAACACGTCGATGGCCCCGACGCGGGCAAGATCCATCACATGCACCACCAACCATTTGGTCAGTTGATCCAGAAGAAAGACTGCCGCCGCGACGATGGCCACCAGACGCATGTTGTCTCCTATGCCCTGCTCCGGAATTTTACCGGATGGTCAAATTCAGTGCCGGAAGTGGCGCATCCCCGTCAGCACCATTGCCAGACCAGCGTCATCCGCCGCTTTGATCACTTCGTCATCGCGCATCGACCCGCCCGGCTGAATGACGCAGGACGCGCCAGCCGCTGCCGCTTCGAGCAAACCATCGGCAAACGGGAAGAACGCATCGGACGCCACCGCGCTGCCTTTGGTCAACGGTTCCGGCAGGCCCAGCGCCTCGGCCATGCGTTCGGCCTTTTTGGCGGCAATCAGGGCGCTGTCCAGACGGCTCATTTGGCCCGCGCCGACACCCACGGTCGCACCATCCTTGACGTAGACGATGGCGTTCGATTTCACGTGTTTCGCCACAGTCCAGGCGAACAGCAAATCGCGCATCTGCTCATTTGTCGGTGCGATTTTGGTCACGACCTTGAGGTCATCAAGGTTGATCCGGCCATTGTCTCGGTTCTGCACGAGGATACCACCCGACACCTGTTTCCACGCCGTTCCCGGCTCTGCGGTGTTGGCCAAACCCGGCGCTGTCAGCAGGCGCAGATTTTTTTTCTTGGCGAACACATCTTTCGCGTCCTGATGCGCACCGGGGGCGATGACCACCTCTGTGAAGATTTCGGCAATCGCTTCGGCAGTTTCGCCGTCCAGTGTCGAGTTCAGCGCAACAATCCCGCCAAACGCAGACGTCCGGTCACAGTCAAAAGCCTTCTGGTACGCCTCTTTCAGCGTCCGACCTGTCGCCACACCGCAAGGGTTGGCGTGTTTGATGATCGCACAGGCAAACCCGTCTTTCGGCAGGAATTCCGACACCAGTTCAAACGCCGCATCTGTGTCGTTGATGTTGTTGTAGCTGAGTTCCTTGCCCTGCAATTGCGTCGCTGTGGCAACACCCGGACGGGCAGAACCATCGTGGTAGAACGACGCGCCTTGATGCGGGTTTTCACCATAACGCAACGGTTGGGCCAGCGTGCCTGCAAACACGCGGCGGCGCGGGGTATCTTCACCGATGGCACCGGCCATCCATGTGCTGACGGCGGCATCATAAGCGCCGGTTCGGGCATAGGCGATCTGGGCCAAACGCTGGCGGAACGCCAGCGTGGTCTGGCCGTCATTGGCGTCAAGTTCAGCCAGCAGCGCATCGTAATCTTCCACATCGACCACTGTGGTCACAAAGGCGTGGTTTTTTGCAGATGCACGGATCATCGCGGGGCCGCCGATGTCGATATTTTCGATGCAGGTGTTATAGTCAGCGCCCTTGGCGACGGTTTCCTCGAACGGGTACAGGTTCACCACCAAGAGGTCGATCGGGCCAATTCCATGTTCGGTCATCGCCGCGACGTGGTCGTCATTGTCGCGCAGCGCAAGCAGACCGCCATGCACCATCGGGTGCAGCGTCTTGACACGGCCATCCATCATTTCGGGAAAGCCCGTCACCTCGGCCACGTCCTTTACGGGCACTCCCGCATCGCGCAGTGTCTTGGCCGACCCACCTGTGGACAACAGTTCCACGCCGCGCGCATCCAGCGCCTTGGCAAGATCAACAAGTCCGGTCTTGTCAGAAACAGACAGAAGCGCACGGCGGAGGGGGGCGAGATTGGTCATGACAGCGATAAGTCCCAGATGTTCAGTTCTGCAGCTCTGTCGCATCGTCCTGAACAAGGTCTCGCACCGCAACGGCGGTTTCCTGAGCCTTCGCCAGCGACCAGCGAACGCGGGTCGCATACTCCATTGCGCGGGCAGATAAAACGATCTGTTTCGTCGCGCGGGGCCGCAATCTGCCTTTTTCGAGATAAACTGACGGCTCCAGCGCAAGATCGCAGTTGCCTTCAAAGCGAAACACCCAGATCTCGCCGCTGCGCAACGCCATGCTGACAGCGTTTCCATTCATGTCGATGGCGGTGTCGACCTCGGGGTGCAAATGGAAACGGATGTCAAAGGGAACCCCCGTCAAACGGCTGTCTTCGATCTTTTGATCGAACCGTGCCTTGCTTGGCGTATCAAGCGCGATCAGCAGGTCTTCCCCTACGATCCCGCGCCCGTCAAAGGTCACTTCGAGGATGCGGGCATGGGTTAACCCGTGCGATTTGAGGTAGCCGTCATGCCCGCCTTCAAACCTGACTCCATCGGTCGCCCGAGACATTTCGACAGGCACATCCTTGGGTATGTCGTCAAGAAGTTCCCGTTCAATGGGCCCCATCCGCGACGTGCTGCCCAGCCGCGAGCTTGAGAATCCATCAAGGCATAACGTGGAATGCGATGGTGTCGCACGCCCAGCGCGGCGCCAGTCCTCGCCAAAGGTCGAACCTGATCCACAATTGACGATCAACGGTCGCCGCCCCGAGGTCAGCTCAAATGCGAGGGTCGAGGCATGCGCATTGAAACTGGCTTGCCCGCTTGGCGGTGCCGCCGCATCGACCACCATCGTTGTGCGTCCAGCCGACAGACGGGCATACCCCATGGCCAATCCTTTGGCAGCTTGTGCTTTGGTTCCTGCCGCAGCTAGCGCCGTGTCCAATCGGCCTTCAACTCCGCGGCCGCCACCGTGAAACCGCGCGAGGCCCCCATCAGCATGTCGCAAGGCACGCAAGGTCGGAACGATCCGGTTGATCGCCTGAATATGCGCCACTTCCGGCGACCGTGCTGTTTCTTCAAGCGCATCACGCGCCCAGATCAAAAGCGTGCAGACTTCCAGCAACTCTTCAGGATTACGGGTCGGTATGCCTCCGGCGTCGTTAATCTGACGCGCGCATTCCTGACCCAAAGCCTTGATCGCAGGGTCAGCCTGCGACTCCATTCCTTGCAGGGACAGCCCGGCCGAGATCAGCCCAGTCAATGCTTCAAACCGCGGCAATCCCGGAGTTGAACTGTGCCAACGGCGATTCAGAAAGATTGTCTGCTGTGCGATCGACCGAAAGAATGCGTGAGACTGTTCAGGGCTACAGCCGCTGAGAACAAAGATTGCATGGTGCAGCCACCGAATGACCCGCCGACCCGCCAGCTCGGGCGTCCAGCCCGGACCAGTGCCGTTTCCATAACGTTCAATCCACTCGAACAACCAGCTTTGCGCGGTCTTTCGTGTCGCTGCGTCACCGACGCTGGCCATATCATCAAGCCATACGAAACCATGGATTTCCTCAAGAAATACGTCATCAGGCGGTTTGATATCCCAAAGGATCGCGCCAGGCGCTTCCACCAAATGCCCCGCAAAAAGAAGATTGCCCGCGGTTAGTTGCCGCCCGCGCGCGTACGACCCGACAGTTCTGGGCTCAGGTTGAGCAACAAAAGCGGTTGCGGGCTTGGCACGCGCTGACAATCGTGCGTGAACACGGTTCAAAAGCCGGGCCTGCGCCCGTTTTGCGGCGTCCAGTCGGAACATCTGCTCTGCCTCTGTCTTGCGTTTGCGCAAGTTTTCTTATGCAGACACCATACCGCTGAGATCGCATCGAGTCACGGTGCAATTGTCACGCTGGCGATGGTTTGCCTTTGCGCTGCACGCGCGCCATGTAAAATCCGTCCATGCCACCAGCTTCGGACCAGTAGTCTGGCCGCAGACGCACACCGCCTTCTGGGCTGATCCACGCTGGATCAAGTCCAACGGCATCAGCGGTTCTGATTTCGAAATCGTCATCCTGTGACAAAAGCCATTTCATCTGATCCTCGCCTTCCTCGCGCAAGAGGCTGCAAGTGCAATAGACCAGTGTTCCGTGTGGTTCGAGCTGTTGCAAAGCGCGAGTGATCAAGGCGCGTTGCAATTTCACCAATTCGTCGATCCCGGTTTGGGTTTTGACGTAAGGCAAGTCCGGGTGTCGTCGGATTGTACCTGTCGCGGAACAGGGTGCATCCAGCAAAATCGCGTCAAACAGACCGTCGTCGTAGGTTAGCGCATCGGCGACAACGGTCTTGGCCGTCAGTTTGGTCCGTTCGAGGTTTTCGATAAGACGCGCCATGCGGGCTTCGGAAATATCTAGCGCGGTAACATCCGCACCCTTTGCGGCAAGCTGCATCGTCTTGCCACCTGGCGCGGCGCAAATGTCGAGCACCCGTTTCCCTGCGACGTCTCCAAGTAATTGAACAGGCAAAGCCGCCGCTGCGTCCTGCACCCACCAGTCACCAGAATCGAAGCCGGGTAAGGCCGAAAGCTGTCCGCGCACGCTCAACCTGACCGATCCAGTGGAAAGGAGAGTGCCGCCCAGCTTTTCCGCCCAGCCTGCAGCATCTAACTTCACCGACAAATCAACAGGCGGCGGCACCGCGTGAGCCCGTTCGATCTGTGCGACAACCGGTTTGCTCCACGCTTTGGCCAATTTGGGTCGCAACCATTTCGGCAGCATCGTGTCGGGGGCAGCTTCCCATGCGGTGGCATCCAGAGAAGTGATCTTGCGCAGAACAGCGTTCACTAACCCCTTCATAGGTGCGGTTTTCTTGTTGCGGCCCGCTAATTTGACCGCCTCGTTCACCACACCGTGCGCGGCTCCGCCTGTCATGTATTCAACCGTTGCCATGCGCAGCAGGTTCATCACCCGGAGGGGCGGCTGGCGTTGCAGGTTTGGTGTCAGCAGATGATCCGCGCGACCAAGATAGCGCAATGTCTCTGACATCAGCCGTTGCGCCGTTGCGCGTTCAGGGGGCGTCAGTTCATGCCAGACAGGATCACTTATGACATCCGACAGCATGCGGCCTTCGCCGATGATTTGGCTTAGCCCATCGAGGGCGACAAGGCGGGGTGATGCGGGTGCGGGCAAGAGGCAATCCTGTGGCGGGCCGGGGTTGTCCCGGACCGGAAGGCGCGTATATCAAAGGCAACAGATATGGAAGACCGCGATGAGCACTGACACACCCAAAGACCTGCCCCCTGCCGCACAACGCGCCTTGGCCGAAGCGGAAGAGCGCCGCAAAACAGCGGCTGCTGAACAGCCCTTACCCAAAGAGTTAGGTGGCCGCGACGGGCCGGAGCCCGTGCGCTATGGCGACTGGGAAAAGGGCGGCCTCGCGATCGACTTTTAAGGTCAGCGCAGACGGAAATCCGCAGATTGGCCAGCACCCTGATCGGCGATGAACCGCATCTCTGACCCATTGGCAAGAACTGCCTGGCAGTTATAACCTAGGTCATCACCACCCCAATTCAGGTCTCGGCAGAAAAAACCATCCTGCCATTTCCATGATCCAGTGACATCCCACGTGGCGCCCCGTCCGGTGATATTGCCGTCGGGCGAAACGGTCAGCCGAACCAGCGGGCGCGAAAGCGTTTTGCCTTGCACCAAAGACACGAATTCTGACTTGTCCTGCACACGCTTTAATTCCGCAAATGCGGCTTGCGGCAAAGCGAATGTGAACGCAGCGACTGCGGCGATAGCAAAGCGGTTAGACATGGGATCCTCCGTGCGGGTGACTTGCTTGAAGATACGCAAGAAATGCAGAATTGGATCAAGAAGTTCCCATAACGCCTGTGTGATCAGTCGTCAGATAGCCCCAACACGTCGAGCATATCGTATTCCCCCGGTGCTTTATCCTGCCCCCACAGCGCCGCCTTCAATGCACCACGGGCAAAAAGCGCCCGGTCACTGGCGACGTGCCGCAAGGTGATACGCTCGCCTGCCGCGGCAAACAGCACATCATGTTCGCCCACAATGTCACCACCGCGAATAGCGGTAAAACCGATATCGCCGCGTTTGCGCGCACCAGTGATGCCATCGCGCCCGCGATCCGACACATCCCGCAGATCGACGCCGCGCCCTTCGGCAGCAGCCTCACCCAGCATCAAAGCGGTGCCAGAGGGCGCATCGACTTTTTGGTTGTGGTGGTACTCGATCACTTCGATGTCGTAATCCTCGTCCAGCGCCGCCGCGACCTTGCGCGTCAGCACAGTGAGCAAATTCACACCGAGGCTCATATTGCCTGCTCTGACAACAACAGCATGGCGCGCTGCGGCTTTGATTTTGGTCAGGTCGTCTTCGGACAAACCCGTCGTGCCGATCACATGCACCGCTCGCGCTTGTGCGGCCAATTCCGCAAACGCCAGTGTCGCGGCGGGTGCAGTAAAGTCGATTACGGCTTGTGCGCGGGCAAAGCTGTCCAGCGGATCATCTGCTACGATCACACCCATTGCGGCACCGCCCATTGCGGAACCCAGATCTTTGCCTACCCAATCATGACCTTCGCGCTCAATAGCCCCGGCAAGGTGCATCCGGGGATGTTTGGCGATCTCGGTGACAAGCATCTGCCCCATGCGCCCGGACACTCCGGTCACGACGACCCCGATTTCTTCGCTCATGATATTCTCCGCAAGTGGATTTCCGCCTCAATAGCGGCTGACCCTCCGCTTGGCAAAGCCCGCCAGACCGCTTATGTGCCAGATATGGCAAAAAACCGATCTCACAGCTCTGAAGGTCCCAGCCAGCGACAGCTGCGCGTGGGTGAATTGATCCGCCGGACACTGGCCGATGTGCTGGCGCGCGGAGACATTCATGATCCCGACCTGAACCGCTACTCAATCACCGTGGGCGAAGTGCGCACGTCGCCCGATCTGCGTGTCGCAACGGCTTATGTTGTCCCGCTTGGCGGCAAGGGCCAAGATGACGTTCTCGAGCTGCTTCACCGCAATCGCAGTGAACTGCGCCGGGCGGTTTCAAAAAACCTGACTTTGAAGTTCTCGCCAGAACTGCGCTTTAAACTGGATGATACGTTCGACCGAATGGACGATACGCGCCGCATGTTCGAGCAAGACGATGTGCGTCGTGACATCGAAAGCTAAAACGGTCCTCACCGCTTTGGGGATGGTTGCCCTTTCGGGTCTGACCGCTCAGGCGGATGTCACCTGCGGCGAACGCAGTTTTGACGGTTTGTCGTACACCGCGTGCGAGGTCGATCCGCGGGTTGATGACCTTAGATTGTTCCTTGATGCGCCATCTGGGGAAAAGTTTGGGCAGTTTTCGACTATTGACGGTGCTCTGGCCGAGCAAGGAAAAACGCTTTCCTTTGGCATGAACGCGGGAATGTATCACGACGACCGATCTCCGGTTGGCCATTACATTGAGAATGGCACCGAAATCATGCGCGTGATCCCCAATGCCGGACCCGGTAATTTTGGGCTTCTTCCCAACGGCGTATTCTGCATTCGCGACCAACGGGCAGACGTAATCGAAACACTGACCTACGACGCAGACCGTCCCGATTGCCGCTTTGCCACGCAATCCGGACCCATGTTAGTTATAGACGGAGCTCTGCATCCCAGGTTCCTCAAAGACAGCGACTCGCGGCACATTCGTAACGGTGTCGGCACATCCGAAGATGGAACGCGCGTGGTTTTTGTCATTTCCGATCAATCGGTTACGTTTCACGAATTCGGCCGCATCTTCCGAGACGACCTTGGCTTGCCGAACGCGTTGTTTCTGGATGGCAGTGTGTCCCGCTTACATTCCCCGCAACTGAACCGGTCGGATTTCGGGCGTTGGCTGGGGCCGATTGTCGGCGTCGTGGCTCCGCTTGATCGCTAGCAGGGTTGCGGTGATGCGCGTGCCGCTCTACCTCTCTGCGGCACGACCATTGGCACCGGAGGCCCCATGACAGACACGCTTGATGACCTGACGCAAAGCCTGTTGCAGCGCGCCAAAGAGGCTGGAGCCGATTCTGCCGATGTGCTGGCCGTCCGGGGCAATTCAATTTCGATTGATGTACGCAACGGAGTGCTGGAACAGGCCGAACGCTCTGAGTCCACAGATATTGGCTTGCGTGTTCTTGTCGGTCAGCGGGTTGCCAACGTGTCATCCTCGGACGTGCGGGCAGACAGCCTTGCGGTTATGGCAGAACGCGCTGTGGCAATGGCACGAGAAGCGCCAGAAGACCCTTATGTCGGGCTGGCTGATCCGAGCCAGCTGTCCAAAAACCGTAAGTCAGACTGGCTTGAATTGTACGATCCAACGCCAGAGCCGTCCCCGGCCGAGCTAGAGCAGAATGCGCGCGATGCAGAGGCGGCCGCGCTGGCCGTGGACGGCATCACGCAGGTGTCGGCATCGTCTGCCGGATACGGATCGCAAGAGGTCTATCTTGCTGCAAGTAATGGCTTTTCCGGTGGCTACCATCGCACGTCGCGATCCACATCCTGTGTGGCCATCGCCGGTACTGGCACCGGCATGGAGCGGGATTACGACGGGGATCAGCGGATATTCCAAAGCGATCTTAGGTCACCAGCCGAAATCGGACGAACCGCGGCGGAGCGCACGCTGGAACGGATGAATCCGCGCAAACCCAAGACGGGGGCATACCCTGTGCTGTTCGATGAGCGGATTTCGTCATCTTTGATCGGACATCTACTGATGGCGATCAATGGTGCTGCGATTGCGCGACGGTCGTCTTGGGCATTGGACTTGCTGGGAAAAGAGATTCTTCCACAAGGGCTTAGCCTGACCGAAGACCCACATCGCGTGCGGGTCGGCGGGTCGCGACCGTTCGATGCCGAGGGTCTGGCGACGCAAAAGCGCGATATCGTTAAAGACGGGGTTTTGACAGGTTGGACGCTTGATCTGGCGACAGCGCGGAAACTTGGCCTTGAATCGACCGCAGGTGCAGCGCGTGGGACAACGGGCGGGCCGTCACCCAGCGTGTCAAATGTCGCGCTGACCCAAGGGGTTATGGACCGCGCGGGATTGATCAAAGAGATGGGAACCGGGTTGGTTGTAACATCGATGATCGGCTCGACCATCAACCCCAATACCGGTGACTATTCGCGTGGGGCGGCAGGATTCTGGGTCGAGAATGGCGAGCTGGCTTATCCAGTCAGCGGTGTGACGATAGCTGGTAACCTTATCGAAATGCTTAAGAAAATCACACCCGCAGACGATGCGCGCCCATGGCTTAGCCGGGTGGTGCCTTCATTGCTTGTGGAAGGTTTGACACTTGCCGGAGAGTGACCTTGACCTCTTGATCGACGCTGCGCGACAAGCAGGAGAGATCGCCCTTTACTACAAGGCTAAGGGTCTGGAAGTAGAGCATAAACCGGACGACGCCGGGCCAGTGACACAAGCGGATTTCGCGGTCGACAATGCGCTGCGAGAAACGTTGACTGCTGCGCGATCTGACTATGGCTGGCTTAGCGAAGAGACCCGCGACACACCGGATCGGTTAGACAAAAACCGGGTGTTCATCGTCGATCCAATTGACGGAACCCGCAGTTTTGTTAATGGCGAAACCACTTGGGCGCATTCTCTGGCGGTTGTCGATCAGGGGGTCGTCACACAGGGTGTCGTTTACCTTCCGGAAATGGATTTACTTTATTCCGCTGACAGGGCGCAGGGCGCGTTCTGCAACGGAGATCAGCTAAGTGTTTCTGATATCAATGATATTCACGCTGCCCGTATTCTGGCGACCAAGCCGAACATGGATCAAAAGCATTGGCGTGACAGCGTGCCTGGCTTCGCTCGGTCGCATCGACCATCCTTGGCCTATCGCCTGTGTCTGGTGGCACAAGGGCGCTATGATGCGATGTTAACGTTCAGACCAAGCTGGGAATGGGACATCGCTGCGGGTGCGCTGATCCTGTCGGAAGCCGGGGCAATTGTGACAGATCGCGCTGGTGAAGCACTGCGGTTCAACAATGTGGTGCCACAGACGGCTGGTATCCTTGGCGCTGGTGCGGCGTTGCACGGGCAAATCGCAGAACGGCTCGTCTATACCAATTGAAACGCGCGTTTTGTACGGTTCAACCCAGGCTTCGGTACGGTTGGGTATGTTACGCAGCTTGAAATACCACAATGGAGTGTGCTGTCGTCCACGAAGCCAGCCCCTGTGCGCAATAGCTTTCCGAACTGTACGAGTTTCATAGCTGAATTGTACGGTTGGTCCGTACGGTTGCCCAATTTGGAGGGCAATTGGTGAGAAAAAGAACCAATTCCGCATTTGGGTTCCATCATTCGCGATCATCGCAAAGCAGTGATCGGAAGAAACGGCGCGAAAACCAGTAAAACAGCATCTGTTGCAACTGGGCGATTTGGGCGGTCTTTTTCGTCGGTCAGAGTACCTCGATCACGTCCTTGTCGATGGCAAGCATGTAACCCCGGCGGGCGATGTTCTTGATCAACAATTCACTGACCAACTGGTTTCCCAAGCCGTCGCGCAGGCGTTTGATGCGAGTCGCGCCCGCCGCTTCGTCGCAATCGGATTCCGTGCGGCCCGAGATTATCGCTTCGATCTGGGCACCTGACAGCAATTCGTCGTCAAGACGCGCCTCGGCCAGGATCGAAATGGTTTCAATCATCGCATCGGTGAGCTTGAAACCCATAGTGTTCAAATAGACGGTGTTTTCCTCGCGGCTGACGATCAGGGAACTAACCTGAATGCCGGACCGTTCAATCTGCGCCATGCGGCGGTTGATCACGACCAGCATCACCAGAAAGACCAAGGCGGCGATCAACATGGCGGTGGCGAAAACGAGCAACACGAAGATCGTCGTGCGATAACCCGCCAGCGTGTCGGAAAAGGCGGTGCCGGATTGTGCAAGGATCTCGAGTAGTTTGACTTCGGCCTGCGAGGTCAGATCGTCGTTTTCGATGAAGATCTGTTCGACCCGGGAATTGAACGCATTGGCGTCGGGCAGTGTCAGCACAAGGAATACGCCCGCAAGCACCAAGAGCGCGACGATCACGCTGATGCCAAAAATCACGAGCCGAGCGCCTGAACGGCGCGCGTCAGTAACGGAGGAAGTTGGTTCCGGCACTGTCTTTCCTTTCGGCAAGCCCGTTTTCATCAAAAACCGAGACCACATTGAGCAAGGTCCAGCCCGCCAGTGCAAGGCGGTTCTGCAATTGCTGTTCAGCAGAGGCTGGCGTGCAAGGGTCGGAGATCTTGGCCACACCATAGTGCAGCCGAAGGGGGGCATCCTGTTTCGCCTTGTAATCAGCATAACACGCGGCCTGTGCGGCAGCGGGCATACTGAGCGCGGCAAGGAGCAGAAGAGGCAATGCGTGTTTCATAGGGCCACCCTGCGACCAAGCCCCGCGAAATTCAATAACGACCGCACGGTTATTGGATAACGCGGAGGCGATATTGCCTGACTTTGCGAAGCGGCCCGAGATGGATGTCACAGGCCGAGGGTCACATCGCCCCCTGCCCCCGACCACGCCACCTCTGGCTTAACCGACTGGGAAAGGAACCCGTACCATGTCACGCAAATTCATCGCAGCCGCTCTGGCCATTTCGACGACAATCGCCACAGTTTCAGCCATGCCCGCACGGGCCGCTTCGGAAGACGACATCGCCAAGCTTTTGGCAGGGGCCGCGACGATCTTTATCATTGGTAAAGCGATCCAGAATTCCCGCGACGACGACCGCAAGGATAAGAAAAAAGAAGAGGTCCGGCATTACACACCGGATCACAAACCGCATGTATCAAAACCGCCCGTCTATACCCATAACGCGCCGCTTCCGAAGGTCGTGCCGCGCGATGTGAAGACACGCCACAACGATGTTCTGCCAGCAAAATGCGTGCGGCGTATCGAGGGTGGTCGTGTTGGTCGCGTGATCATGGGGCGCTGCCTTGAGCGCAACAATGTCAGCACCCGGTCGCTGCCGAAAGCCTGTCGCATGACAGTCGAGACCCGTCGCGGTGCCACGCGGGCCTATGCCCTGCCGTGCCTGCGCCATCGCGGATACACACTGACGCGCCACTGAAACGCGCCAGACCAGCGGGAGCCTTGGTCCTTGGTTTCCCGCACCTTGCGCGCATGGTGCCCCCACACCATGCGTGCTTTTTCACGTCGTTCGAGGTCTTGCCGGGAAAGTGACGATTTGATTGCGGAACTCAATTGCACGGTGAGTCGTTCGCCTGTTATGCTGAATTGAGGCAAAACACGAGGTTTAGGGCACATGAACCGTCTGACACGCACGATCTTGTGCGCGGTATTTGTAGGCGTTCCCAGCATCGGAGCGGCGCAAGACCTTGATCTTAATGTGTCAGGTGGCAGCGATGAGTTGCGAAGCGAGCTTAAAGACGCAATGTCGCTTTACGCTTTGGTCGATGCCGAAGACGCCACGCCGCAGGCGCTGATCGCCGCCGCGCAGGCCGATTATGGGCGCATCGTGGCCGCGCTGTATGGTGGCGGGCGGTTTTCACCGGTAGTTTCGATCAAAGTTGACGGGCGCGAAGCGGCAGGGATTTCACCGTTCGAAGCGCCGGGGTCCATCACCAAAATCCTGATTGAAGTCGATCCCGGCCCCCGGTTTCGGTATGGCCAAGCCGAGATCGCGCCTTTGGCAGACGGCACCGAGATACCTGAGACGTTTCGCGTCGGGGAACGGGCTGCAACCGCACCAATTCGAGACGCCGTTTCGGCGGGCATCACAGGTTGGCGCACTGTTGGACATGCCAAAGCCCGACTGGCCGAACAGCAGATTGTTGCGGATCACCCTAATCGAGAACTGGATGTGCGACTGCGGCTTGCACCGGGACCGCAATTGCGGTTCGGCGAAGTGATTGTGACGGGCAATGATCGGGTGCGCCGCACGCGTATTCGTGAAATTGCCGGATTGCCAGAGGGTGAGGTGTTCAATCCGGACGAGATTGAAGAGGCCGAGCGCCGACTGCGTCAAACTGGCGTGTTCAGTTCGGTTGCTGTGTCCGAAGCCGAGACACCAAACGCGGATGGGACGCTGGATCTTGCCCTACAGGTGGCGGAACAAAAGCCGCGGCGGTTCGGCTTTGGTGCTGAGGTATCAACGCAGGAAGGTGGTAAGCTTAGCGCGTTCTGGTTGCATCGCAATTTGTTTCAAGGTGCTGAACGGTTGCGGGTCGAGGGCGAGGTGTCGGGGATCGGAACCGATACCGACGACATGGATTACGCGCTGACCTTAACCTATGGGCGGCCCGCGACCTTTACACCCGACACCGAATTTTACCTGACAGCCGGGATAGAGCAGCTAAACGAGCCAGGTTTCAGGAGCAACCAAGCGGGGATTTTGGCCGGGCTATCACATCGGTTTTCAGATCAATTGAGTGGGTCCTTCGGGCTGGGATATCGTTACCTTGATACGGAAGACGCCTTTGGTGAACGGGAATTCCAGTTGCTTCTTGCCACGGTTGGAGCGACCTATGACACGCGAAACAATACGTTGAACCCGACAGGTGGGTATTACCTGACCGCAACAGGCACGCCCTTCCTAGGGCTTGACGAGACCGAAAGCGGAATGCGGCTCACTTCGGATGCGCGGGCTTATTTCGGATTTGGGGCCGACGATCGGTTCGTTTTGGCAGGCAGGGCACAGATTGGGTCGGTCTGGGGACCGAGCCTAGAAGATACGGTGCCGGACTATCTATTTTACTCTGGCGGTGGCGGCACGGTGCGTGGGGTGCCGTATCAATCTTTGGGTGTGACGCTGGACAATGACGAGTTTACCGGGGGCCAAAGCTTTGCCGCTGTCTCTGCCGAATTGCGGGCTACTGTGCGCGACAATATCGGGCTGGTCGGGTTTTACGATGTAGGCATGATCACCGAGGAGAGCGGATTTTCCGGGGATAGTGATTGGCACGCCGGGGCCGGATTTGGCCTGCGCTACAATACCGGGATCGGCCCCATTCGGGTCGATATAGCGACGCCTGTGACCGGGGACGGTGCGGGCAAGGATTACGAACTTTACATCGGCATTGGTCAGGCGTTCTGATATGCGTTTCATCGCGACCCTTCTTGTCTTTCTGTTCTGGCCGTTGGTCAGTTTTGCACAGAATAGCGACGACGATCCCGGCTATCTGGCGGGCCTGTTGCAGGACGCGTTGTCGGGCGCAGGGCGCGATGTGCGCATTCGGGGATTCCAAGGGGCGCTGTCGAGCGAAGCATCCATTGAGTCGCTGGTGATCACGGACGATCAGGGCGAATGGTTCCGGGCGGAAAACATCGTTCTTGACTGGCGACGCGCGGCACTGTTGCGGGGCATCGTCGATGTGACTTCTTTCACGGCAGAGCGCGTTGTCGTTTCGCGCGCACCAGATGCCGGACCCGATGTGCCCAGCGCAGAGGCAGAACCGTTCTCGTTTCCAGAGCTTCCGGTCGAAGTGCTGATCGAAGCATTCGAGGTACGCTCACTTGAACTGGGTGCGTCCCTGTTAGGGGAAGCGGCGGAATTCACAATTGCGGGGTCGGCTGACCTTGATGGCAGCGGGTTGGACCTGACGCTAAATCTTGATCGGACGGATGGCAAAGCGGCGCAGATCGCGCTGGATGCCAGCTTCAACCCATCTTCACGGGCCTTGGCGATTGATCTTACCGCCCAGGAAGAGGCTGGCGGATTGGTAGCGACGCTTGCCCAAATCCCCGGTGCGCCCGCTGTTGCACTGACCATACAGGGCGACGGGTTGATCGACGATTTTGTGGCAGACATCGCGTTGTCGACGGATGGCGCGCCACGGGTCACGGGGACGGTCGAAGTGCTTGCGCCGCAAGAAACCGGGGGCTTCGACGTTCGCGTTGATATTACCGGCGATCCGACACCGCTGCTGACCGAAAACGTCCGCGATTTCTTTGGCACCGATATCGCGCTTCGGGCGCGGATTGTAGGGGATGCCGCGGGCCGGATCGAGTTGCCGGATTTCGACCTGACGGCCAACACCCTATCGATGACCGGGAGCGCAACGATTTCCGAAACCGGATGGCCCGAGGCGCTGGATGCGGAAGGGCGGATTGCAAACCCGAGCGGCGGGTTGGTGGTACTGCCGTTCGGCGGTGGTGAGACACGTGTTCAGTCCGTGACATTCGATGCAGCGCTGAACGGCGACTTGACCTTTGATGCGCGGGTCGAGGATTTCGAAAACCCAGACGCGACGCTGGGCAATCTGACAATCACCGGACGTGGAGAGATCGACCAGCGGAGCTTTGCCCAAGATGGAACGCTTGGGCTGGATATCACTTGGGCGGCGAATGACCTGACTTTGACGGATGCCAGTCTTGCCGACGCGGTAGGCAGCCAATTGTCGGGCGCGGCGCGGGTCGATTACCAAACCGGACAACCGGTTCGCGTGACCGGGATCAAGGCAAATGGCGCGGATTACGGGTTGAGTGGGACAGCCACCTGGACTGGATCAGACTCAATGCCACTGGCACTTGATACGCGGTTGGTGGCGGAAAACGTCATCCGCTTTTCGGCTCTGGCGGGGCGCGACCTTTCGGGCCGGGTGGACATTGCCATCGACGGAACGGTTGGGCCGATTTCGGGCATGGCCGACCTTGTGGTCGATGGAACTACGCTGGATTTGTCGATCGGGCAGGATATGGCGGACCGGGTGTTGGCGGGTGTCGGTTCTACACGGATCGACGTGCGCCGAGATGAGACCGGGACAACCTTGCGGTCGGCCCGCGTGGTGACCCCAGCGGCAAGAATCGAAGCGGCGGGAAAAATCACAAGCGACGCAACGACGATGCGGTTTGACGGAGCACTGAGTAACCTTGACCGGGTCTATCCGGGCGAAGCCGCTGGGAGCGCGGCGATCAACGGCGTGGCGACATTGAGCGGAACGACGCTGCGCAATCTCGATATTACTGCGGATCTGTCGAACCAATCGCAATCGGTGAGACTGCCCTTTGCGGGTGGCATGCAACTTGACCGCGGGCTGATCAAAATCACCGCGACAGGTGGGCCAAATGGCAAATGGGATGCGGATGTCGAAGTGCAGGACCTGCAATCGCCGCAGATCTCGGCCAATCTGCTTGAGATCGTTGGCGCTGGCGGCGTGGCGCAGAGCGCATCCGGCGGGTTGGTATCGGCTGACGGTACTTTGAAGATCGACGGATCGAATTTGCGGCTTGCCGACGCGCGGTTTGCACAGGCCATCGGACCCAATCCGATTGCCACTACGACTTTTGATTGGGTGCAAGAGAGTGAACGATTAACCATTCAGGCGCTGCGTCTTCAGACAGGTGCGCTGGATGCTACCGGGTCAGCGCTTATCAACCAGACGCTTAGCGCGCCTGACGCACAGTTCACGCTGTCTTTGGAAGCCGACAGCCTTGCGCCTTTGTCGGCGCTGAGCGGGCAGCAGTTGCGTGGACGGGCGACAATCGGGGTGAATGGCACCTATCAGGACGGCGGATCTTTTGAAGTGACCGCGACTGGTCAGGGATCCGGACTAGGCATCGGAAACAGCACCATCGATCCACTGCTTGCAGGTGTGACACGTTTTGACATTGCCGCGCGCGCCGAGAATGGCGCATTGCAACAGGTGTCGGCAGAGGTTCAAAATCCGGAGTTCACTGCACAGGTCAGCGGGCCATTGAGCAATCTCAACATCGACGCGCGGCTGGCGAATGTCGGCCTGATTGCACCGGATTTTCAGGGACCGCTGGTGGTTGACGGAACCGTTGGCCAGCAAACCGGCGGGTATCTTGTGGATGTCGATCTTGACGGTCCCGGCGGCACCACGTTGGCGGTGGATGGGCGTGTCGCCACGGGTGGGACGGCCAATCTTTCGATCAATGGCGCAGCCCCGTTGGGGTTGGCCAATGTGTTCATTTCACCACGCCGGTTGAACGGTCAGGCGCGGCTGGATTTGCGGGTATCGGGTCCGTTAGCAGTATCGAGCCTATCGGGCACGATCACGCCACAGGGCGCAGAGTTCAGCGCGCCAACGCTCGGGATAATCCTGACGCCGATTACCGGCCAGATCCAGATGGCCAACGGCGCGGCGCAGATTGGGTTGGCGGCACAAGGCAATCACGGTGGATCGGTGGATGTTGCCGGTCGATTGGGCCTGAGTTCTTTGGACGCGAATATCACTGCGACACTCAACCGTTTCGGCGTGCGCGATCCTGACCTTTACGACACCAGTGTCAGCGGCGCGGTTTCTTTGACCGGGCCGATTGGACGCAGCCTTTTGGTAAGCGGCGATCTGCAGTTGAACGAGACCGAAATTCAGGTTCCGTCTACGGGTGTGTCAGCCTTGGGAGAAATCCCGCCGATGGATCATCTGGGTGCCACACGTCCCGTGATGCGAACATTGGAGCGCGCGGGGATCTCGGCTAGCGCAGACGGCAAGGTTGAAGACGTTCGCGGTCCGTCGAGCACGCGACTGGACCTGACACTGAACGCGCCGGGACAGGTTTTCGTGCGGGGCCGTGGTTTGGATGCAGAGCTTGCAGGGCAATTACGGCTGACCGGACCAACCTCGGATATCATTCCGCAAGGCGGGTTCGAGCTGGTGCGGGGTCGTCTGGATATCCTGAACCAGCGCTTCACGCTGGATGAGGGGCGCATTCAGTTGAGTGGCAGTTTCAACCCGATCCTGCGCTTCGTTGCGGAAACGGACGCCAACGGGATCACGGTGAGTGTAACCTTGGAGGGGCCTGCGTCTTCGCCGGAGATTACCTTTTCGTCGAATCCAGAATTGCCCGAGGATGAAGTTCTGGCGCAACTTTTGTTTGGGCGCGACCTGTCGAACCTATCTGCATTGCAGGCCTTGGAGTTGGCAAGTGCGGTTGCGACGCTGGCGGGGCGTGGTGGGATCGGCCTATTGTCACGGCTGCGCGACGGATTTGGGCTGGACGATTTGGACGTCAGCCAAACCGAAGATGGCGGCACGGCTGTGCGGGCGGGGAAATACATTTCCGATAACGTCTATTCTGACGTGGTGGTCGAAAGTGGTGGACGGGCCGAGATCAATCTGAACCTTGACGTAACCTCGGAGATCACGGCGCGGGGCAGTGTCGACAATACCGGGAATTCGTCACTCGGAATTTTCTTTGAGCGGGATTACTGAAGCGTTATCGCTTGGTAGACCTGACGGTCTTTTCCGCGCACGACGGGCCATCAACGAAAGTCCTTGCAGACTCGGATGACGCTCCGTATACGACGCTCAACAGCGGCGTGTTGGCTTCGGTCGGCACCCACCGAAATCTTCAACGGGCCGCGCGCCCGTTTTTTTGTGTCTGGAGACCTACGAGACAATGTCTGACCTGATCGCAAAAGCCGCGATGGACCGACGTCTGGCCGAAATCGTTGCCCCTGTCATCGAAGACATGGGGTTTGAGTTGGTGCGCATCCGGTTGATGAGCGGCAAGCTGGCCACGTTGCAAATCATGGCCGAGCGCCCCGAGGGGGGTATCGAAGTGGATGAATGCGCTGCCATCAGCACGGCTGTGAGCGCCACACTGGATGTCGAAGACCCAATCCTTGATACCTACACGCTGGAAGTGTCGTCGCCGGGGATCGACCGACCGCTGACCCGGCTCAAGGATTTCGAGACGTTCGAGGGTTACGAAGCGAAGATCGAAACCTCGGAGATGATTGACGGGCGCAAACGTTTCAAGGGCGTATTGGCCGGAGTCGAAGGCGACGAAGTGCTGATCAATATTGATGAAGGCACTGTGGGCCTGAAATTCGACTGGCTGACTGATGCAAAGCTGGTCCTGACCGACGATCTGATCAAGGAAATGCTGAAGGCACGTAAGGCTCAAGGCTTCGATGAGAACAAATTTGACGACGTGATTGAGGCCGAAGGGCCCGAAGAGGAGTAAGACCGATGGCAATCACCTCCGCCAACCAGTTGGAACTGTTGCAGACCGCCGAAGCGGTAGCACGCGAAAAGATGATCGACCCCGGGTTGGTTGTCGAAGCGATGGAAGAAAGCCTCGCTCGTGCCGCCAAGTCGCGCTACGGCAGCGAGATGGACATCCGCGTGTCGATCGACCGCAAGACGGGACGGGCAACCTTTACCCGCGTCCGCACCGTAGTCGACGAAGAAGAGTACGAAAACTACCAGGCAGAGTTCACCACCGACAGTGCGAAGCCTTATTTTCAGGCTCCTAAGCCGACTCAGAACGTGGTCTGGCTGCGCGAAGGCCAACCGGTTACCGATTTCGCTGGTGCGCCGCAGGTCGGCGACATGTTCACCGAAGAAGTGCCGCCCGTTGAAATGGGCCGGATCGCAGCGCAATCAGCCAAGCAGGTGATCCTGCAGAAGGTGCGTGAAGCCGAGCGTGACCGTCAGTTCGAAGAATTCAAGGATCGTGCAGGCACCATCATCAACGGTGTGGTCAAGCGCGAGGAATACGGCAATGTCATCGTCGATGTGGGTCGGGGTGAAGGTATCCTGCGCCGCAACGAAAAGATCGGCCGCGAAAGCTATCGCAATGGCGATCGCATCCGTTGCTTCATCAAGGATGTGCGCCGCGAGACCCGTGGACCGCAAATCTTCCTGTCACGCACCGCGCCCGAGTTCATGGCCGAGCTGTTCAAGATGGAAGTGCCAGAGATTTATGACGGCATCATCGAGATCAAGGCGGTTGCCCGTGATCCGGGGTCGCGCGCCAAGATTGCCGTGATTTCCTATGATGGGTCGATCGACCCGGTCGGCGCTTGTGTGGGTATGCGCGGCAGCCGTGTTCAGGCCGTTGTGAACGAACTGCAGGGTGAGAAGATCGACATCATTCCGTGGAACGAAGATGTGCCGACCTTCCTTGTGAACGCGTTGCAGCCCGCCGAAGTCAGCAAGGTCGTTCTGGACGAAGACGCCGAACGCATCGAAGTGGTTGTGCCTGATGAGCAGCTTTCCCTAGCGATTGGCCGTCGCGGTCAGAACGTGCGTCTGGCGTCGCAGCTGACTGGCCTTGATATCGACATCATGACCGAGGAAGAGGAATCCGCGCGTCGTCAGAAAGAGTTCGAAGAACGCACACAGCTCTTTGTTGAGACGCTCGACCTTGATGAATTCTTTGCCCAGCTTCTGGTCGCTGAAGGGTTCACCAACCTTGAAGAAGTCGCCTATGTCGAGCTGGACGAACTGCTGGTCATTGACGGTGTGGATGAAAGCACCGCCGAAGAGCTGCAGACCCGTGCCCGCGAAAATCTGGAAGCACAGGCGAAGAAAGCTTTGGAGACAGCCCGCGAATTGGGTGCCGAGGACAGCTTGATCAATTTCGAAGGGCTGACACCACAGATGGTCGAAGTTCTTGCGAAAGACGGCGTCAAGACTCTGGAAGACTTCGCCACTTGCGCGGATTGGGAACTGGCCGGTGGCTGGACCACCGAAAACGGCGAGCGTCACAAGGACGATGGTCTGCTTGAGCCTTTTGACATGTCTTTGGAAGAGGCACAGCACCTTGTGATGACTGCCCGTGTGCTTTTGGGTTGGGTCGACCCAACCGAGCTTGAGGCGGACGACGTTGAGGGCGAAGACGAAGATACGCTTGAGACAGCAGACGACGAAACACAGGCCTAACCTGCCTTGATTGAGGGACGACGACACACGTGACACGCGGTGGCAAAGACAAAGATCGGGAAAGCGGGCCGGAACGCAAATGTATTGCGACCGGCGAAGTGCGCCCGAAAGCCGAACTGATCCGCTTTGTCGTCGGCCCTGAGGATCAATTGGTACCCGATCTGGCGGAAAAGCTGCCCGGTCGGGGTATTTGGGTGACCGCAACGCGCGCTGCCCTTGAAACGGCAGTGAAAAAGAACATGTTTCATCGGGCGGCGAAAACGCAATTGCGTATGTCCGAGACCCTTGTTTCCGATCTTGAACAGCAGCTTGCGCGTCGTGTTGTCGATCTGATAAGTCTTAGCCGAAAATCCGGCGTGGCGATTTCTGGTTATGAAAAAGTCAAAGACGCATTGTCAAAGGAAGTCGCCGAAGTGCTTTTGCAGGCGACAGATGGATCGACCCGCGGGAAATCGAAACTTAGCACTCCGCATTACGGTCATTATATCGGTTGGCTGACGGCGGATGAGCTTGGAATGGCCTTTGGGCGACAAACTGTGATACATGCCGCGCTTGGCGCTGGTGGACTCACGCAACGTGTTGTAGAGGAAGCCCAAAGATTGAAGGGCTTTCGCATCGGAACGTCTGATGCAAAGACA
>JANSYF010000028.1 GCA_024742575.1 Paracoccaceae bacterium
CGATCATGCGCTCTTCCTCGGACAGAGCCGCGCTCAGGCCCAGAGGGTCCTGCCAGTCGAATTTGGCGAGTGAGGGTCCGTGACCCGCGTGTGACGCATCAAGCATGTCCATGCTCCTCTTTCATGTCATTGGCGGCAGCCAATCCGGCGATATGCCCCAGAACCGTCGCTGCCAGCAGCCCATTGCCGGATAGATACCCGCTATCGCCGGAACCTGAAACACCCACCGCAGCGCCGCCCGCCGCGAAGAGGTTCGGAAAAACGCCCCTTTGCGTGCGGCAGACGCGGGCCTGCTGGTCGATCCTCAGCCCGCCCTGCGTGTGAAACAAGGCTCCTGTCACTTTGACTGCACAGTAAGGCGGTTGGAGCGGTTCGCCAAGGAAGCTGCGTCCAAAAGCGTCAGGTCCGCCTGTGCGAATGCTGGTGATCGTCTGCGTCAACGCGTCTTTCGGCAGGCCCGTGACCTTGGCCAGTTCGGTCAAAGTGTCGGCGGTACGGATCGCGCTGATGGCCTCGGCATCCTTGAAATCCTGAAACTGCCGCGCGATGCCTGCGATGCGGCTATCAAAGATCGTCCAGGCGATGCCCTCCGGCTGGGCCAGCACCGCGCGGGCGGCTTCGGAATAGCCCTGGCTTTCGTCCCAGAACCGCGCGCCATTCAGGTTCACCTGCACCCCGCCTTGGGTGATCACCGCCCATGTGATCAGGATGCCCTGCGGATGCGCGACATTGCCGTGGCCCTGATAGGCACCCAGATGCAGCGTTTCCGCCCCAAGCGCCTCACCCCAGGTCACCGCGTCTCCCTGATTGTAATCATGCCCAAACCAGACCGCGTTTTCGATCTCTGGCATGAACTGGCGGACCATTTCGCGATTGCCGCCATAGCCGTTGCAGGCAAGAATCAGCGCGCCGCAGCCCACATCTTCTGTACCGTTCGGCCCTTCCAAACGTACGCCTTTGACAGTGTCGCCTTCCACAAAGAGAGATGTCGCGCGGCGGTTGCAGATGATGTCGATCCCCTGCGCCTCGCAGGCGGTGCGCAGCCTGTCGATCAACTCGCGCCCCGCGCGGGTGGGAAGCCCGTGCATCCGCCTGCGGGAATGGCCGGGATAGTCGAAATCGGTCACGACCGAGAAGGGCAGGTCGAACTTGTCCGCCAGCCATTCGATCACATTGCCGGAATGGCCCGCCAGCAGATCGACAAGCTCCTGCGGGTTCTCGCCCTTGGCTTTCTTCTGGATGTCCTGCGCAAAAAGGTCGGCGGAGTCCTCGATCCCGGCGTCTCGTTGAAACCGTGTGCCCGCAGCAGGGATCAAACCTGCCGATAAGGCGGTGGATCCGGAAGGCGTAGCATCCGCCTCGACCACCAGAACCTCGGCCCCGGTATCCTTGGCGGTCAGCGCTGCAACCAGACCACACGCCCCCGCGCCAACAATCAGGATCGGCACATCAAGGTCAAAACCGGTGTCAGGCGGCGGCAGGATCGACATGGCTCAGTCGCGCCCGCCGGAATCGTATCGTTTACCGAGGGCCAGCATCTCGTCCGTTCCAAGCCGATCGTTCAACCCGCCGAAATCGAACATCCGGTCACCAAAGGCGCGGTTACTGCCAGTGGACATGAGGCTTTGATAATAGGCTTCAGCCGTGTGCGCCAACGCGCGGACGATGCCGCCGGGGAAGATCACGATGGAGAACCCAAGATCGTTCAGAAAAGACGCGTTCTGGATCGGTGTCGCGCCGCCTTCGACCATGTTCACCAGCAGCGGCACACGGTCCTTGAACCGCTCTGTCACCGTCTTCATCTCGTCCACCGACCGCAGTGCTTCGATGAACAGCGCATCGGCCCCAGCCTCGACATAAGCCTCGGCCCGGTCAACGGCGGCGTTGAAGCCTTCGACGGCCACCGCATCGGTCCGGGCAATGATTAAGGTCTCGTCGCTGGCCCGCGCATCTGCCATCGCGGCGATCTTGCCGACCATTTCCTGTGTGGGAATGATGGATTTCTCGGCCAGATGCCCGCAGCGCTTCGGATAGGTTTGATCCTCGACCTGCAACGCATTGGCTCCGGCACGTTCATAAAGCCGCATGGTGCGCTGCGCGTTCAGCGCGTTGCCGAACCCTGTGTCGGCGTCAATGATCACTGGCAGGTCCACTCTGTCGCGGATCAGGGCCATCGTATCCGCCATCTCGCTGACCGAAGTGAGGCCGATGTCCGGTCGACCCAACCGTGTATAGGCGACGGCTGCACCGCTCAGGTACAGCGCCTCAAAACCTGCTTGCGCAGAAATTGCCGCTGTCAGGGCGTCATAAACGCCCGGGGCGACGAGAATCTCATCAGAGGCAAGGCGGGTTTTCAGGCTCATGTCAGGGTTTCCAGCATCTCGGCGCAGGTCACATTCGGGCAGACCGAAGCAAGGGACAACAGCGTGGCGTCGTGCACCTCTTGTTTGAACGCAGCACAGCCATCGGACAGCAGGATCGTGTGCAAGTTCCGCAGATGCGCGTCGCGGACCGTGCTTGCGACCCCGCCATTGGTGACGATCCCGCCGATGATCAGCGTGTCGATGTTCAGCGCGCGAAGGATGTATTCCAGCCGCGTCTGGTACAGCGCGGAATAGGCGACCTTTTCGATGGTGTAATCTGCAGGCGCCAGCGTATCGACCAAGTTATGGCCGAATTTTCCGGGGGCGAAATCGCCCTTGCCAAGGAAGGGCCGCAGCTCTTTCAAATGCGGCGCGATCAGCGGTTCATCATTCGGCCCCGGAACCAACGTGAACTGGGCACTGATATAGGTGCCACCCTTAGCGCGAAGGGCATCTGCGACGGGTTTGATCCGGGCGGGCAGGGCCGTGATCGCCTCTGCCGATTGCCCGGCGCGGCCATATGCGCCTTTTGGGTGCAGAAAGTCGTTCTGCAGATCAATGGTAAGAAGGGCCGTGCGCTTTGGGTCGATGGTGTGGGCCATGTCTCAGTCCTCATCCCGTGTGATGATGGTGTTGCCGCAGATGTCGACCGTTGCGGTCAGGCCGGGATCGACCAGCACAGTTGTGTCCGGCTGTACAAGGATCGCGGGGCCTTTGACCTCGGCACCGACGGGTAGGGCAAGGCGGTTGTAGATCGCGGTGTCGAACCACGTATCGCTGAAATGTACCTTGCGGCTGCCGGTGTGCGCGTCTTTCACCGACCCGCCTTTTGGGGCCAGTGTGGTGAGGTCAAACTTGGGTCGACGCCCGATCACAGCGGTGCGCAGGTTCATCACCCTACGTGTGCCGTTCTTGAGAAGGCGTCCGTAGGTGGTTTGGTAGGCTGCGTCGAAGGCTGCTTCGACCTCGGTAATCGTGGGCGTTGTCACGCTGGAACCATCGACCGTGATCGGCAACGGCACAGCCACAGTATGGGTCTGTCCGACATAGGCCATGTCCAATTCAACTACGATATCGCGCGCCTCGAACCGGGATTGCGCAGCATCGAGCAGGGCCATCCCATCGTCGATATGCTTTTGCATCACCTCGCGCAGCGCGTCCGTGTCCAACGTCGCAGTCAGCGAGTTGATCGTCTGCACGAAGTCCTGCCGCATGTCGGCAATCACGCAGCCCATCGCGCTGGTCACACCGGGATAGCGCGGGACAATCGCGCTGCCGATGCCGACCTCTTTCAGGATCGCGCCTGTGTGCAGCGCGCCACCACCTCCGAAGGGCATGAAGGCAAAGCGTTTGGGGTCGAAACCGCGTTCGATACTGACCAAACGGATTGCGCCTGCCATCCGCGAATTGGCGACACGCAGGATGGCTTCGGCGGCCTCGATTGTGGTCAGGCCCAGTTTCGATCCGACATGGATGTCGATGGCTTTGGCGGCGGCGTCGACATCCAGACGGTCCAGCTTTCCGCCGATAGGATTGTCCGGGTCGATCCGGCCAAGGACTACGTTCGCATCCGTCACGGTCGGGCGGTCATTGCCTTGACCATAAGCGACCGGGCCGGGTGTCGACCCGGCGCTTTCCGGTCCGATGTTGAGCAAACTACCCTTGTCGACCCACGCGATAGAGCCGCCACCGGCGCCAATCGTCGTGATTTCGATCATCGGGTTGCGCACCACCATGCCGAAGTCGATAGAGGTCTGTGGCGACAGCATGGACTGCCCCTTGGCGATCAGCGCCACGTCAAAGCTGGTGCCGCCCATGTCGCCGGTTATGACGTTCTCGAAACCGGCCGTTGTCGCGATATGCCCGGCTGCAATGACCCCAGCAGCAGGACCAGAGAGCGCCGTGCGGATCGGCAGGCGGCAGGCGGTGTCTGTGCCCATGACGCCGCCGTTCGATTGAACGATCATGAACTCACCGCCGAACCCGCCTTTGGTCAGGGCTTGATCCAATCGGTTGATATAGCCCGAGACTTCGGGTTGCAGATAGGCGTTTAAAGCGGTGGTCGAGAAGCGTTCGAACTCGCGGATTTCTGGCAGGATTTCCGAGGAGCAGCTCACATGATCATTGGGCCACATGGCGCGGACAGCCTCAACAGCCTTGGCTTCGTTTTCGGCATTGGCATAGGCGTTGGCGAACAGGATCGCGACGGCAAGGCAACCGTCGTCGATCAGCTGTTGCGCCGCAGCTTTGACCGCGTCCAGATCAACGGGCGTGCGGATCGTGCCGTCGGCAAGCGTACGCTCCGGGACCTCTAACCGTAGGTTTCGCGGTACAACTGGCGCAAAATCGCCGCGCAGTCCCCAAGTGCGGGGCCTGTCGCGGCGGCGCATTTCAAGGACGTCGCGCAGACCGTGCGTGGTGATCACGCCGATCTTTGCGCCTTTGCGTTCAAGCAGAGCATTGGTTCCGGCTGTCGTGCCATGCACAACAGCCGCGACGGTGGACAGGTCATCGACCTGCTGACCGATCCCGTCAAGAAAACCACCCGACTGATCCGGGCGCGTTGTCGGCACCTTGGCCACTTGGGCGGTGCCCGTGGTCTCGTCCAGTACGAACACGTCCGTGAAGGTGCCACCCACATCGACGCCGATCATCTTGCTCATGCTGCGACCTCTTTCCATTCGGGGCCGTAAAGTTCTGTCGCTTTGTCTGGCGTCAAGTATCCCAGCGCCACGTCCTGCGCGACCTCGCGCGCGTCGCGGTTTGTTGCGGGGCCGTAGCCACCGCCACCGGGTGTATCGAGGCGCACGGCCTGTCCCTTGGTCAACTTGATCCCGAGCATTTTCGACGCCAGCGGCGGCGTTTTCCACCCGTCCGCCTGTTCATAGTGAAACACGTTCATCGCGCCCGTGTCACCGCCCTGCACACCCTGCGGGGAAAAACGACCGCGTTCGCCGAACAGGAACGCTTCTGCGGTTTCCTCAAGCAGTTCAATCTCGTAAGTCGCGCCCAGACCACCGCGATGCGCGCCCGCGCCTGCGCTGTCAGGGCGGAGCGCCCATTGGCGAAACATGACCGGGTAGGCCGCCTCAAGGATCTCCATAGGTGGAATGGTCGCCGTGGAAATCGGCGCATTGCCATGATTGAGGCCGTCCGATTCAACGCTGCCGCCATGCCCGCCGCCGTAAAAGCTGAACATCACCCAGCGTTGTCCATTCGCCCGTTTCCCGGCGATGGAAAGCGCGTTGATCGTGCCATAGGCGTTGGCGACGACGCGGTCGGGCGCGGCTTGTGACGCGGCGCTGAAGATCACGTCGATCATGCGCAGGATGGTTTCGGTATAGCCGCCCACAGGGGCGGGGAATTCGGCAGAGAGTAGCGACCCGTCTGGAACGCGCACATCAATCGGGCGCATGACTCCGGCATTGGCGGGCAGGTCAGGGAAGATATGCTTGATCGCCACATAGGCCGTGGCCACCGCTGTGGGATAGGCAATGTTCACCGGGCCAGCGGTCACAGGCGCGGTGCCTTCGAAATCTAGCACCATCGTGTCGCCTTTGATCTCGAGCGCGACCTTGATCGGCAGGGCAATATCGGTGATCCCGTCATTGTCGAGGTAGTCCACCGCCTCCCAACGACCGTCCGGCAGACCCGACAGTTCGGAGCGCATCAGCGTTTCGGCCCGGTCGCCCAAGGCGTTCAAAGCCGCAGACACGGTCTCGGCTCCGTATTCATCCAGCAACTCATCCAGCCGCTTCACGCCCAAGTCCAAAGCACCCAACTGCCCGTTCAGATCGCCCATCGCCGATTGTGGCAGGCGGGTGTTGCGCAAGAGGATGTCGATGATGTCCTGCTGAATAACACCCCCACGGGCGAGTTTGACCGGCGGTAGAATGAACGCCTCCTGAAACGCTTCGGTTGCGGAGGGGTTGTAGTTGCCCGGCACCGCGCCACCCACATCGTGCCAATGGCCGACACTGGCGAGGTAGCAGAACAGTTCGCCATCACGGAAATATGGGCGCACCAGCCGCATGTCGGACAGGTGTGTTCCACCCATATGGGCGTCGTTGAAGATGTAGATGTCGCCGTCGGCCAGATCACCGGCCTCGGCCGCCTTGTCGATCACGGCTTTCACGGCAAAGGCCATCACGCCGACAAAGATCGGCAGGCCGGACTTACCATGCACCAGCGTGTCGCCGGATGCAGCATGATAAAACCCGTGCGAGGCGTCATGCGCCTCGGCAATGATCGGGTTGAATGCCGCGCGGAACAGGGTCGCGTCCATCTCGTCGGCGATCTGCTCCATCCGTCCAGCAAGAACGGCCAGCGTAATCGGGTCAATTGCAGCGCTCATTTCGCGCGCACCTCGGCCATGTCGTTCCAGACGTCCTGACGCACGATCTTGCCTCCGGTGATTTCGAAACGGTCGATAAAGCGGATGCCTTCGAACGGGGTTCCGTCCATCCATTCACCGTAGAGCGTGCCGCGCGCGTAGACGACGGCCACACCGCCGCTGTGCATCGCGTCGAATCCGTCATAGGTTTTCTTGACAAAGCGGTAGCGGCCCTTGGACCAGTCGATCAGTTCGGACAGCTGCGTCATCGGCTGGGTCGCGGGGAACACCATCTGGAACCCGTCGCCCAGCATCGCCTGTGCGGTGTCCAGATCGCGGGCTTCCATCGCGGCGAGGTAATCGCGCACGATCTGAGTGGGATCGGGCAGGGCTGGGGCAGGCTGGCGGTGTTGGCCGCCACGGGCATAGGCTTCGGACGGGTATTCATGCAGCATCACGGTGATCGCCTCATCAGGCGCTGGAACGACAAATCGAATCGCATCTGTGAGGGCGGATGTAAGGCGGGATTTCTCGCTAGGGCTGTATCCTTCAAGGATATGTGCTTCCACGATTGGCATGTGACCCTCCCCAAAATCTGCACTTTTCATATAACAGGTTTTGGTATATTGAAAGACCAACAAATGAAGAATCTTCGCTGGATCGTTCAACCGACCATGGGGATCAGCAACCAACAGGGGCCGCGCTGTCGTGACGATAAACGCGCATTCCGGACTTCCAGAAGGCGGTAAGGCCCGCAGGGTTTACCTGTTGCTGCGCGAGGAAATATCAAACGGTGTTTTCAAAGATGGCGTGCGCCTGCCAGGAGAGCACAAGCTGGCAGAGCAATTCGACGTATCGCGCATCACCATCCGTCGCGCGCTTGAGGCTTTGGCCGCAGATGGCTGGATCGAGAAAAAGACGGGTGCCGGGTCGGTTGTGCGGGCGCAGGAACAGGCCGAACAGCGTCTATCCGCCGATTTCGCAACGCTGATCCCGCATCTGGTCGAAATGGATCGAAAGACAACCGCGCGGCTGCTGTCGTTTTCCTATGACAGCGCTCCTTCGGCGGTGGCCGAGGCGTTGGGCATCTCTGAAGGTGCCGATGTGCAAAAGGCGGTACGCGTGCGGTCCTCGGGCGGTCAGCCCTTTTCGCACCTAACCACCTATGTGCCCAAAGACATCGCGGTCAGCTATGACGAGGCGGATCTTGCGACGCAGCCACTGTTTCGGCTGTTGGAGCGCAGCGGCGTGAGCGTGGAAAGCGCGCATCAGACAGTGACCGCAGCTTTGGCAACGCCCGATGTGGCTGACGCTTTGGGGGTGTCAGTGGGATCTCCGCTTTTATTCGTGCAGCGGATTGTACGGGATGCAAATGGGCAGGGGGTGGAACACCTGTCGGCGCTCTATCGGCCTGATTTGTTTCGGCTTGAGATGAACCTTGCCCGCGTCGGCGACGGGGAAGCGCGGCATTGGGAACCCGTGATCGGGGGCACATCGTCATGACCTCGCGCCGACTTCTTGACAAACTTTGGGATGCGCATGAAATCTTGCGCCGCGACGACGGCACAAGCCTGCTCTGGGTGGACCGCCATCTGGTTCACGAAGGCTCGCACCACGCCTTTGCCAAGATTGCAGACCGGGGCGTGCCAGTGGCCGAACCGGGGCTGACCTTTGGAGTGGCCGATCATTATGCGCCGACGCGCGGCGGGCCTGCGACTGACGCCATTGCGCGGATGATTGCTACACTGGCCTCTAATGCCGACAAGCACGGGATCACCTGCTTCGGCCTCGACGATCCGCGGCAGGGCATCGTGCATGTGATCGGGCCGGAACAGGGGCTGACCCTGCCGGGACTACTGATCAATTGCGGAGATAGCCATACGTCGACCCATGGCGCGTTTGGGGCCTTGGCTTTTGGCATCGGCGCGACCGAGGTGGCGCATGTGCTGGCGACGCAGACGGTTTGGCAGAAGAAGCCCAAGGCGATGCGGATCAATGTTACTGGGCGGCTTGGGCCGGGTGTCGGGGCCAAGGATCTGGCGCTGGCATGGATTGCCAAGCTGGGTGCTGATGGCGCGCGCGGCCATGCCATTGAATATACCGGGTCTGCGGTGCGCTCCTTGTCGATGGAAGGTCGCATGACGCTCTGCAATCTCTCAATTGAAGGCGGTGGGCGGTTCGGAATGATCGCACCGGATGAGATCACCTTTGCGTATGTAAAGGGGCGACCCTTTGCGCCGAATGACACCGATTGGGATCGTGCGATTGACCTCTGGTCGTCCCTGCCATCCGACGCGGATGCGGAGTTCGAAACCAGCGTATCGCTCGATGCATCCGAGATCGCACCCATCGTCACATGGGGTACAACGCCAGAAGACGCTTTGCCGGTAACGGCCACGGTCCCGGATCCTGCCCGCATGCAAGGCAGCGCCGCGGAACGTGCGCGCAATGCGCTAGACTATATGGGCCTTGCGCCGGGCCGAAAGCTGACCGACATCGCGGTCGATCAGGTGTTCATCGGCTCTTGCACCAATGCCCGCATCGAAGACCTGCGTTCGGCGGCGGCGGTGCTGGCCGGGCGGCGGGCCAAGGTGCCGGGGATTGTCTCGCCCGGATCGCGACAGGTAAAAGTTCAGGCCGAGGCGGAAGGACTAGACCGTATCTTTGTCGACGCAGGCCTTGAGTGGGTCGGGTCCGGCTGTTCGATGTGCGTTGCCATGAACGGAGATCATGTGGAGGCCGGCAAGCGCTGTGCCTCTACCACAAACCGCAACTTCCGGGGGCGTCAGGGGCGCGGGGCGCGGACGCATCTGATGTCGCCGGCGATGGTGGCGGCTGCTGCGGTAACGGGCCATCTGACCGATGTGCGCGAGCTTCTGAAAGAGCGGGAGGTCGCATGACTGGGTGGTGCACTCATACCGGCCTTGCCGTGGCTTTGGACCGCGAGAACGTGGACACCGACCAGCTGATCCCGGCGCGGTTCATGTCGACGCCCCGGTCCGAAGGCTACGGCGATTTTCTGTTGCATGACATGCGCAAGAAAAGTGACGGCACGCCGATACCGGACTTTCCGATAAATGCAGTGCCAGATGCCAGCATTGTGATCTCACGCCGGAATTTCGGCAGCGGATCGTCGCGTGAGGCGGCGGTTTATGCGCTGGTCGATTTCGGCATCCGCGTTGTGATCGCGCCCAGCTTTGGCGACATCTTCGCCAGTAATTCGGTGAACAACGGCCTTCTGCCCGCCCGCGTGTCCGAGGCTGAAGTGGATGCGGCCATCGCAAAGCTGGTCGACGGCGCACAAGAGGTGACAGTTGACCTGACCGACAAGACGATCCGGTTGGGCAACACCACAATCGAGTTCACGCTGGACGATGTCTGGCAACAGAAACTCATCAACGGGTGGGACGATATCGACCTGACCCAAAAACACAAACGGGCCATCGCTGCATCCCGGGCGCAGCATGTGCAGCGGATGCCGTGGGCCATACCAGTCCAACAGACCAACTTCAGGAGCGCGAGGCGGGACACCGTTTCGCAGTAACACAGGCCATAACGGCCAAAGGGTGTAGGAGGAACTATCCATGACTATGAACTTGCTCAAAGGCTGCCTTGCAGGTGGCGTGCTGCTTGGGTCCGTGGCCCAAGCCGAAGAGACCATCACAGCGGTGCACGCGTTTCCCGAAACGCTGATCTATACGCAAAGCTTTCTGTCCTTCGTGGACAAGGTGAACGCGGCAGGTGAAGGCGTGATCCAGATCGAAGTGCGCGGCGGCCCGGAAGCCATCGGCATGTTCCAGCAACCTGACGCGGTGCGCGACGGGATCGTGGATATGGTTTACACACCGGGATCGTTCTATGGCGGCGCGCTGCCCGAGAAAGACGCGCTTGTGGCGTCAAACCTGACGGCTGTTGAAACACGCGAAAACGGCGGGATCGAATTGATCGACCAGATCCATCAGGAACGCATGGGCCTCAAGTACCTTGGGTGGTTCGACAGCGGCGTGTGCTATAATCTCTGGACCCGTGATGAGCCGTCGTTTGACGCGGATGGCAACCTCGAAGTGGACGGCCTACGCCTGCGCGGCAACGCCGTGTATAACGCATTCTTCACCAACTACCTCGAAGCACAGGTGATCGACCTGCCAACCGGCGAGGTTTATTCCGCGCTTCAGAACGGTGTTGTAGATGCCACGGGCTGGACGCAGATCGGCCTTATTGACCTCAAGTGGAACGAATTCCTGAACTATCGGATCGAACCCTGCTTCTTTTCGACAGACCTTGGTGTGATCGTAAATCAGGATTCATGGGACGGGCTGAGCGACGAAGCCAAGACCATCCTGCAAGACACAGCGATCCAGCACGAGATTGACAGCGTAAACGCACTTCGCACAAAGCGGGACGAAGACTTCGCCGCGCTTGATGCCGCTGGCATGAAGGTTGTCGAACTCGAAGGTGAGGCGAAAGCCAACTACCTTGCCGCTGCCCGTGAAACCACATGGGCGCGTATGAAAGAGCTGATGGAAGCAGAGCCGCAGTCGGTTGCCACCTATGACGACCTGATCGCCAAGTTCTACGATCCCGCCGCCGACAACTAAGACCATCGGGCCGGGGCGTTTGCCCCGGCCCACCCCTCAGTGAACGGATGATCCCATGCGCGCCGTGATCCGCGTCTATGACGCTTTGCTTTACACGATGGCCTTAGTCGCGGCCGTGACCCTTGTCTGGCTGATGGTGTCGGTGGTTGTTTCCGTCGTGATGCGCAATCTGGGGCTACAACCTTTCGCGTGGCTGTTTACTTCAGCCGAATACGGCATTCTTTACATGACCATGCTTGGTGCGCCGTGGTTGGTGCGCGAAAAGGGGCATGTGCATATCGAACTTGTGACAGCCGCGTTGCCGCCAACGCTGCGACGTTTCGTGAGTCGAATGGTGGCCGTGCTGTGTGTGCTCGTCTGTATCATCTTGGCATGGTACGGGCTGCAATTGTTCCTGACCAATATTGAACGCAACAACTACGATGTGCGCGCCTATTACTATCCCCGTTGGCTATTGACCGTGACCTTTCCCATCGCCTTTTCGGTGATGGCGATTGAATTCTCGCGGTTCGTGTTCGGATCTGAATTGATGCACTCGGGTGAAGCGGGGATTCACGAATAATGGAATGGTTCGAAGCACTTGGTCTGCTGGTCGGCAGCATCATGCTCCTGATGGCGATCGGTATGCCCGTTGCCTTGGCTTTTCTTGCGGCCAACATCATTGGTGCGTGGGTGTTTATGGGGGGCGACCGCGGGGTGGTCGCGCTTTTGAACAACGGGTGGGGCGCACTGACGATTTTTGCGCTGGTGCCGATTCCGCTGTTTTTGCTGATGGGCGAGATCTTTTTCCAGACCGGTCTGGGCAGTCGCATGTTCTCGGCTATCGACAAGTTGTTGGGGCGGCTGCCGGGACGGTTAAGCTATGTCACCGTTCTAGGGGGCACCGGGTTTTCCACCCTGTCGGGCTCATCAATGGGATCAACCGCGCTTTTGGGTTCGCTTATGGTGCCCGAGATGAACCGGCGCGGATACAAAAGCCACATGTCCATCGGTCCGATCCTTGGTACGGGTGGTTTGGCGATTATTATTCCACCGTCGGCGCTGGCCGTTCTCTTGGCGACTTTGGCCAAGATCGACGTGGGCGCGCTTTTGATAGCAGGTGTCATCCCCGGTCTGATCCTCGCCAGTTTCTATGTCGCGACGATCTACCTGCAAACCAAGATCGACCCAGATGCAGCCCCTGCCTATGACGTGGAGCCAATGACGGCAGGGCAAAAAATCGGCATCCTGCTGCGCGACGTGGTGCCGATGATCGGTTTGATGGTCGCAATTGTCATCATGATGATCAATGGCATTGTCACCCCGTCCGAAGCCGCTGCCTTTGGCGCGTTGGGCGTGCTGATCCTTGCGGCGCTCTACCGTTGCTTGACTTGGGATTCGGTCAAGAAATCCGTCCGAGGCGCATTGCGCGTGACACTGATGGCTTACTTGATCGTCTTTGGTTCCGCGACCTTCAGCCAGCTATTGGCATTCTCGGGCGCATCGCGCGGGTTAATCAACTGGGCAACTGGGTTTGATCTGGACCCGACACTGATGCTTTTGGTGATGTTTGGCGTGCTGTTGGTTCTGGGCATGTTCATGGAGCAAATCTCGATTATGCTGCTGACCGTCCCAATCTTTTTCCCGCTGGCCCAAACGCTTGGCTTCGATCCGATCTGGTTCGGCCTGATCATGCTGCTTGCGCTTGAAATCAGTTTTACGACCCCGCCGTTCGGCCTGCTTTTATTCGTGATGAAGGGGGTGGCCCCCCCCAACACGACAATGCGCGAGATCTACCGCGCTGCGTTTCCGTTCATTCTGTGTTCGCTGCTTGTTGTGGCGCTATTAATCATGTTTCCACCGCTAGCGACTTGGCTTCCAGGGCTTGGATAGGTCTTGGTCATAGCGTGTTCCTGCGCTTCGGAGGCAATCCTATTTGTTGTGATACAGTCTTTAATCACCCGCCTATTGAATGATCTGGCGTGTTTCGCAAAAAAGCTTCCCGATTGACTAACGCCTCTAATTTAGGCGTTCCGCAAGTTATTTGGGCGTTCAGGCGGGTGACATGCATCATCGCCTTGCACTTTGTTCACCAGCCGAGCAAGCTTTTGGCATGAGTGAAAAACCTTGTTTCGATGAAATGTGGGGTCGTGATGCGCAAATCCGCGCCCCGTATCAGAATTTTTTCGATTGGTTCGATCAGGAAGATCCCAAGCGATTGCGCGCAAAAAACCGCGAGGCGGAAGAACTCTTTCGCCTGACGGGCATCACCTTCAACGTCTATGGCAGATCCGAAGCGGAAGAACGTCTGATCCCCTTCGACATCATTCCCCGGATTATTTCGGGTTCGGAATGGGCAAAGCTGTCCCGTGGGATCGAACAGAGGGTGCGCGCGATCAACGCGTTTTTGCACGACATCTATCACACGCAAGAAATCCTGAAGGCCGGGCGTATCCCACGCGAGATGATCTCGCAGAACGAAGCGTTCTTGCCCAAGATGATCGGCGTTGATGTGCCGGGTGGCGTGTATACTCATATCGTTGGCATCGACCTTGTCTGCACCGGACCGGGGGAATTTTATGTTCTTGAAGACAATGCTCGTACCCCGTCGGGAGTGAGTTATATGCTCGAAAATCGGGAAACCATGTTGCAGATGTTCCCCGAGCTTTTTTCGAAGAACCGGGTGCAATCCGTGCAGCAATACCCGATTGACTTGCGCCGGTCGCTTGCAGCCTGTGCACCCAGAATGGCCGAAGGGGATCCAACCGTCGCTGTTCTGACACCGGGCATCTACAACTCGGCCTATTTCGAACATGCCTTCCTTGCAGACCAGATGGGTGTCGAACTGGTCGAAGGCCACGACCTGAGAGTGATTGATGGACGTGTCGCGATGCGCACGATTCATGGCTACAAACCCATCGACGTGCTGTATCGGCGTGTGGACGATGATTTCCTTGATCCTCTGAATTTCAATCCGGAAAGCCAGTTGGGCGTGCCGGGGATCATGGATGTCTATCGCGCGGGCGGGATCACGATCGCGAATGCGCCGGGAACAGGTATTTCAGACGATAAGGCGATCTATTCCTACATGCCTGAAATTGTTGAGTTCTATACCGGTGAACGGCCCTTGCTTCAGAATGTGCCGACGTGGCGGTGTTCTGAACCTGACTCATTAGCCTATGTGCTGGATAATCTCGAAGACCTCGTGGTGAAAGAAGTGCACGGGTCGGGCGGCTATGGCATGCTGATTGGCCCGACCGCCACGAAAAAAGACATTGCCGCCTTCCGCAAAAAGCTCAAGGCGCGCCCAAAGAACTACATCGCCCAACCCACGCTTAGCCTCTCCACAGTACCGATCTTTGCCAAAGCTGGGCTGACGCCGCGACATGTTGATCTTAGGCCTTATGTTCTTGTCAGCCCCGACGGGATCAAGATCACACCGGGTGGATTAACACGTGTCGCGCTTAAGAAAGGGTCGCTGGTGGTGAATTCATCGCAGGGCGGTGGAACCAAAGACACTTGGGTGTTGGAGGAGTAGAGACATGCTGGGAAAAACCGCAAACGGCCTCTACTGGATGTATCGCTACATGGAGAGGGCCGAAAACACGGCGCGCCTGATTGAAACGGGGCAACGGATCGCGTTGACCCGCCTGAACCAGAGCGATGATGAATGGAAATCAATCATGCAATCCGCTGATTGTTTCGCCGGCTTCCAAGCCGAACATGACGAGATCACCCGCGACGTTGCGGTGGATTGGATGCTGCGTAGCAAAGACAACCCGTCCTCGATCATATCCAGCGTGAACGCCGCACGGCAAAACGCACGTTTGGTTCGTACGGCCATCACGGGTGACGTTTGGGAAGCTGTGAATTCGGCCTATATGGTGTTGAAGAAAGCTTTGGCCCGCAAGGTTTCTGAGCGCGATTTGCCCAGAGTGCTGCGCCTAATCCGGCACCACGCTGCATTGGTGCGCGGGGTGACGCATGGCACGATGTTGCGCAATGATATTTACGATTTTGCACGTCTGGGCACGTTCCTCGAACGGGCGGACAACACAGCGCGTATTCTTGACGTGAAATACTACGTCTTGCTGCCCTCGGCCCGAGCGGTCGGTACATCTTTGGACAACGTGCAGTGGGAATCCATACTGCGTTCTGTTTCTGCGCGCGGCGGGTTCCGCATGGAATATGGGGCTGGCGGTGGTCCGCGCGAAATTGCGGATTTTCTTATCCTCGACAAAAGAATGCCAAGATCCTTGGCCTTTTGCGTCAGTAAACTGTGCCACAACCTTGATTACCTCGGCGACGAGGATGACACGGGCGCACCATCCCGCGAAAGAGTTGGCGCGCTTCGCAGCGGACTTTTGTCCAAGAGCATTGAAGATATCTTCGACTATGGGCTTCACGAATTCTTACAAAAAACGCTTGAAGAGCTGTCGGGCATTTCGGGCCAGATCGAACAGGATTTCCGCTTTTATGCCTAGGTACCAGCAAGACCGTTCTGCATGCGCCTGAAGATAGATCACACCACGGTGTATCGGTTCGATACACCTGTCATCTATGGCTTGCAGCAGCTGCGCAAGACACCGAAGTCTTCGTATAATCAGTCGGTCATCTCGTGGGAAACCAGCATAGAAGGTGGTCGTAAAGAAGTCACCTTTGAAGACCATCATCACAACACGACCGAACTGATCAGCTTTGATCCGAACGTGTCCGAGTTGTCCGTGTCCAGTTCAGGTGAGGTCGAGATCACTGATAACGCTGGCATTCTTGGCCCACACCACGGAACAACGCCGCTTTGGCTATATGCCCTGACAACACCAAGAACGGAACCGGGGCAGGGAACGCGCGCGTTGATCAAAGGGATGGATGCCGCACCGGACATCCCTGACCTGCACAATCTTTCCGAACGCATTAGATCGCAGGTGTCCTACACTCTGGGTGCATCCGCCCCGGATTGGAGCGCCGAGGATGCGATCGAGGCAGGGCAGGGCGTGTGCCAAGACCACACGCATATCATGCTTGCCTGCGCGCGCGCGCTGAAGCTCCCTGCGCGCTATGCCAGCGGCTATCTTATGCTAAATGAAACCACGACCCAAGACGCCATGCATGCATGGGCCGAGGTGCATATCGAAGGACTGGGCTGGGTCGGCTTTGATGTGTCCAACGGTGTTTCTCCTGACTCACGTTACGTGCGTGTCGCAACAGGGCTGGACTATTCCGATGCAGCACCGATATCTGGTACTCGGATTGGCGGCGTGAACGAAGAGCTGCAAGTCCGCATCAACGTGGTTCAGCAATAAAGGCGACCCAGTGACATATTGCGTTGGAATGATGCTGCGCAGCGGCTTGGTCTTCATGTCGGACACACGCACGAATGCCGGGTTGGACAACATCTCGACCTTTAAGAAAATGACGGTCTGGGAAGAACCGGGTGAACGTGTGTTGACCCTTATGTCGGCGGGTAACTTGGCCACCACTCAAGCTGTGGTCAGCTTGCTTGATGAACGCAGCAAGGTCCCTGAAGACAGAACGCCTTCGCTGATGAAAGCGCCGTCGATGTTTCAAGCCGCCTGCATGGTTGGCGACACGTTGCGCGAGGTCATCAAGGGCTTGCGCGACGGGGGGCAACGCGCTGAAAGCGCGTTTGAAGCGACGTTGATTCTGGGGGGACAAATCGCAGGTAGCCCGCCGCGTCTGTTCCTGATCTACCCGCAAGGCAACTTCATCGAAGCAGGAGAAGACACACCATTCTTCCAGATCGGTGAAATCAAATACGGACGCCCCATCCTTGTACGCGCCTATGATCCTGACCTTAGCTTTGCCGAAGCCCTGAAGCTCTTGCTTGTCAGTTTCGACTCGACGCTGAAAGCGAATTTGTCCGTTGGAGCGCCGCTTGATTACTTCTGCTACACAACCGACAGTCTCGAGAAAAAAAATGTGGGTCGGGTCGAAGCAGACAATGCCGAATTTCAGGCGATCTCGACTCAGTGGGGCAATGCGCTTAAGCAGGCGCTCGATACGTTGCCCGACGTGCACCTGAACACCAACTGAACCAAAAAGCCGAGAGTCCTGTCATGTCTGCAAGCCCCGTTATCTGCGTCGGCGGTGAAAACCTCATTGATCACGTCACCCGCGATGAAGACGTCTCTGCCCTTGCAGGTGGATCACCCTTTAATGTGGCGATGGCTTTGGGCCGACAGCAAGCCGACGTGCACTACCTGACCCCAATTTCGACCGACACTTGGGGTGACACGCTAGCCGACACGCTGCTTGCGTCTGGTGTGACGCTTGCTGGTGGGCGCATCGATGCGCCGACGACCATTGCCCGCGTGACCGTCACTAAGGGCATCCCGTCATATGTGTTCGAGCGTGATGGCACAGCAGAGCGCGCTGTGACCGCCGCCTTTTTGGCTGCTTCGATGCCGACCGGAACAACCGCTTTGCACACCGGATCACTGGCGCTGACCGATGGCGCAGATGCCGACGCTTGGGAAGAGACCTGCAAAACCGCCTATGCGTCCGGCACACTTGTTTCCCTTGATCCGAATGTCCGCCTGTCGGTGATCACCGATATCGATGCCTATCGCGCGCGCATCTTCCGCATGATCAAGGCCGCGCATGTGCTGAAACTCAGCGATGAAGACCTTGAAGGTTTGTGCCCGGAAATGGCGCAGGATGCCGCACTCGCACATGTGCGCAGCCAGACATCTGCGTCGCTTGTTGTCATGACCAAAGGTCCCGACGGCGCAATTGCCATGCGCGGCGACAACACGGTGAACATTCCCGCACCTGCGGTACCCGGTCTTGTTGATACGGTCGGCGCAGGTGACACGTTCATGGCAACGCTGCTGGCTGGTCTGGCCCGGACCGACGCGCTGGCATCCGCCGCACTAGACGAGCTTGGTGCCGCTCAGGTCGAAGCCCTGATCCGCCGTGCGGGTATGGCCGCTGCCATCAATTGCAGCCGCGCAGGATGCAACCCCCCGACCTTGTCCGAGCTTGACTCCGCAATGGCTGCGGTCGGCTGACATTTTGGACCTCTACCTCGACACGGCAGACGACGCGGCATGGGCAGATCTCATGCCCACGGGCCTCTTTCGGGGCATTACGACCAACCCGCTTCTGGCACAGCGCGCGGGGTTGGACTATCCGACGATCAACTGGGCCAAGATGGCACGGCGCGCCCGAGACCTCGGTGCGCGAGAACTGCATGGTCAGGTGTTTGGCCCGGTCTCGACTTATGTTGACTGGGCGCAAGAACTTTACGACGTTGGCGCGACGGCTGGTCTGCGCACGGTCGTCAAAATTCCGATGACGCCCGAGGCCTTGCGCGCCGTCCCGTCAATCAAGGCATTGGGTGGTCCGATCCTGCTCACTGCTGTGTATGACCCCAAACAGGTGATCGTGGCCAAGGCACTGGGTGCCGATTTCGCGGCCCCCTATTTCGGCCGTATGAAAGAGGCGGGATTGCCAGCTTTGGACCACCTGTCAAAAATGCATGCCATCTCTGGCGGTCAGCCGCGCATCCTTGTGGCATCGCTGCGCACCACCGATCAAATGGTGGCGCTTGCTGCCCGCGGATTGGACTGTTTCACTCTGTCGCCCGACCTTGCACGCGGCTTGTTCAGGGAGCCCAAGACCCAAGAGGCGGCGGCCGCTTTCGAAGCCGCCGCCGCCAGTCAGCCGTCATAACGACAGTCGACGTTCCTTGGCACCGCCGCGCCGCCGCGGTTTCGGCAGCGCAAGATCAAGCGGCGTAAGTGGCGCATTTAAAGACGCCTTCAGCAACTTGCAGAATTCCGCAACCGCCGGATCGGTGTCCCTAAAAGGCGCTGCGGCCATATAGGCGCGGGTGGCCTCGGTCAGATAACAGGCCTTGGCAGGCAACCCGCCAAGCCATTGCATATAGCCCATTTGCCCAATTTCTCGCGCACGTTCCGCCGTGCGTGGATTGACCTGCAACTGGGTCAGGGTTCGTTCGATCGACATATCAGCGCCCTCCGCGCGAGGACGGGTCACATCGAGGTCGCGCTCATGTATCGCACCGGATCGGCGCAAGGCATATCGACCTCCGGTGCACCCCGCCCGGGTTCAGTTCACATGTGATGGCAGGTCTCCTGACTCGCGGGTCATCGTGCGGCTCGCACCTTCCCAGGCTTTTCAGCCCAGTGGTCTTTGCGCGAAACACTTACCGCTTACAGTTGCGGGGGCAGTCACGGAATTGCACCGTATTCCCTATTCGGGCAGCGCTCGCACGCTGCCCACCATCGCTCAAGACTGTCACAGATGTCGCGATTCCATTCAATCTGCTTTGTGCGGATGGGTTCAATTCGACGCAAATCGCAGTCCGAGAACACTGGTTGTTAAGACATCGGTGCCAGAACAGGGCGGCACTTGGGCAACTAGGCCCAATTCGCTCCGAAAAGGCCTGTGGTTGATGCGCACTACCGTGTTTTTGTTCCTGTTCTGGCGCTTACCCCGTTTGGTCGGCGTCATACGTTTAGGTGCGCGCTGGGCGATTTTCTCACATGTCAAATGGCGGATCAGACAAGCCAACCAGTTGCAAAAGGAATCCTTCGCGGCTTCCGTCCAGAATTTCGGAATAGAACGCATTGCTTTGCGTCATTCCGATGTCAAGGCTGCTGGTAGACCCGTCGAACCCTTGCATCACCGCGGTTGCAATACCTGTGTCGGACATGCCGAGTGTCACCGCGAAATGCCCACCCAATTCAACTTTACTGGCCAGGTAAGCAGCATCGGCTGCGCTTCCGGTTTCTGCCTTCGCACCTTCCAGAATTGCCAGAATGAATTGGGCAGGCGCAAGCCCGTCTTCGCTCTGCAGCGCATTCAACCAGAACGCCATGCCCGCACTATCCGGTGTCCGTCCCAATACGTTATCGTAGACCGCGTTTACAAAGGACGGCATGTCATCCAAAGCGCCATACAGGTCGCGTGTCTCGGGCTGGTCGAAGAAATACCCGGCAATGTCTTCAAGACCCAACCCACCGGCCATCTGATCGCCCCAATAAAAGAGTCCGACTGCATCCGGTGCACGGTTGAAATACGCGATGTAAAGCTCGGTCAATGCAATCATCGCCATACTGCTCAACTGCGCCATGCCATCAAACATGCCAATTTCAATTCCATTTTCCGTAAACGGGTGAACTTCGCTTTCAAAATCGATTTGTTCGATATTCCGCAACTGCAGCAGGTCCGCATCGGATGCGCGGTCTTCGATCCAGACGTCGCTGCTCGAGACCCGCAACGAATAATTGCCTTGGTCTCCTGCCAACATAACGGTGTCGAACCCTCCACCGCCATCAGCCAGGAAATCGCTGACGGCAGGCCGGATCACATCATCTTCATCGCTCGCACCATGCGTCAGTCCCTGTCCATCGGGCACTCCCGGGTCAGCCGATCGTTCTGCGAAGGGACCGACCAAAGGTGCGGGCAAACTTACACCAATCTCTTGTTCGACCCACTGAATGATTTGTGGGAGATTTTGAGTGATTTGTGGATGGATTGTGTTTGGGAGTTCGATGTCTGTGTTTGGTGTGGTTCCGAAGAGAGCTGTGTAGTGGATGGCGGCGGCGAGGAAGTAGAGTGTGGGTGTTCCGTGGCCATCGATGTCCTGGAAGAGGTCCTCTGCGGAGAGTTCTGTGAGTTGCAGGTTGTTGATCATCTGGATGATCGAGGGGCCTGTGCTGATGAGGCGGACATCGAGGTCTGGTCGGGCGTCCTGGATGATGGCGTGCAGGGACACCCACCAGCTGTGCCAATCTCCGGTGAGATGGTCCATCCAGGCTGCGAATTCGGTTGCGTTTGGGGGGAAGTTTTCGGCGAAGGGTTCAAGGCTGGGCCATGTCTCGTAGAGATTGATGGCCGCGCCCGGGGCCTGCCCCTCGACCCATGCGATGATCCGCAGGGCCGCGTCGGCGGGCGATGTGCTGGGGTCGGCATAATCGGGCGCGCCGGGGGCCTGGTCTTGGGTGAAGTTTTCTTCCGAGATCGTGATGCGGTTGAAACCGGCCTGGGCAAAGCTCTGGCCGCCTTCCGGGTCCCAGGAGGAGTCGACGCCTTCGATCCACAGATGCGGGTTTGGCGGCAGGTCGTCATGCCGTGTCAGCATGCCGGTCTGGATGTCGGCGGTATAGGAGGTGCCGGACTGATCCGCCATCAGGTCCATCCAATGGGGGATGGAATGTTCGGGATTGCCGTTCGCGAGGGCGAACAGCCCGGTTCCGAAGACATATTCGCGGACCTCGGCCGTTGCCTCTGGCTGTGGTTCCGGCTGGGGCTGCGGTTCGGGTGTTGGCGTTGCTTCTGGCTGGGGCTGTGGTTCCGGCTGGGAGGTGACAACCGGTGTGTCGTCCTCATCGTCCTGCGGTTCTGGCGGTGTGGGTGCCGGAGGCAGATCGAACGTGGCGTTGCCAACGATCCCGTCCTTCATCGTGGCGGGGGCTGGGTGGCTTTCCATGAATTCCACCACGGCGTCATGCCGGGCAGTGCTGTCCTGGAGGTGGCGCAGCGATCCCCAGCTACCCCATTGGCTGGGTTCAGAGACATCGACAAAGGCGTTAAAGAGTGTGCCGCCGGCGGCTTCCCATCCTGCGAGCAGTTCGGTGTAGAGCTGACCCATGCCGTCGGAATAGTTGAGATGTGTGAAGAACTCGGTGAGCAGGTCATTGCTGATCCACTGGCCGCTGCCCACCACATGGGTGCCGCCTTCGTACATCACCAGGTCGAGGCCATGCGCATCGGCGACGGACTTGTGATAGGCGAACATCTCGAACAGGCTGGCAAGGGAATCCTCGGCGTCACCGGTGATGGAACCGTCGCGCAATTCGCGCACGGCAAGGTCCACCGCCTGATCGAAGCGGTGCTCGGCGACATAGGCGTCGGCGGCCGTGCCGCTCAGCCCAAGGGTGGCGGCGTCCTGACGGGCCTGCGTCTCGCTTTGGGCGATCCAGTTCAGCACCAGCGGAGCCTTTGCATCGGTGCCAAGACCGCCGCTGAAATAGCCGGTGATGGCATAGGTGTCGAAGGACAGGTAGGGGGCCTCATTGGCCGGGCTGAGGGCCTGCCAGTTGGGGGCCTGCAGGATCGATTCCTCCAGCCCGGGCCAGCCGGTATGGGTTGCGATGACCTTGACCAGTCGATCCTCGGATCCCGCATAGATACTGTCGAGCACGTCGGCCATCCCGGCGGCACGGGCCCCGTATTCCTGCATCCAGCCATCGCCAAGATCCTGACCAAAGCGCGCCTGGGCGGCCTCTGCGGCATCGCGCGCCTGTTCGAACATCCAGTTCCAAACCTCGTTGGACATCTCGAAATGGGCCCGCAGATCGGGATCGAGGTTGTCACGCACATAGGTGGCGAAGTTGCGGATATAGGCCTCGTCGGCATTCCACGGCATGTTGAACCACGGCTCGGTGCCGGTGGCATTGGCCAGCGCGACCATCACTTCGAGCGGCACACCTTCGGCATAGCTGTAGGTGCCTGCGGTGGGGCGCTCGGACCAGCTGCGGATTGTGGACTCGTTGGTCTCCTGCCAATCCATGAAGCGCAGGCCCTGGGCGTCGTTGATCACGTCGAGCCAGAGCGGGTTGAACAACGCACCGGCCTCAAAAGCGGGAATATATTCTTGCTTGACCACTTCGATGTTGCGCAGGTAGTTGCCGGTGTTCTGCGGGTCGGTGGACGTGATCGAGATGGTGACCATGCCTTCGCCCGTTGGGGTGTGGTTGAACCAGATCTCGCCATCGGATTGCGAGACGATCTCGGCACCATGCACATGGATCTCGCCTGCACCGTCATAGCTCAGACGGTAGGTGCCGGCCGTATAAAGCGCCTCAGCCGGCATCTCGGTCAGGATGAAGGTCTCGATCCGGTCCACACCCGCAGGCAGGTCGGTGATCCAGCCCTCGGCATCCAGAAGGCCCATCTGGCGCAAATCCTCGGTCTGGTAAGCGCCCCACTGGCTCTCGCTGTGCCCAAGCCACGGACGCGCCGTCTTGAAAACATCCAGAAACGGCTGCTGAACACTCCAGTCAACAACACCCCGCAACCCAAACGAAAGACCCGCCCCAGATGTCTGCGTCCCAAATACGTTGGCAAAGGGTTCCATGCCCCACTCCACTCATCCAAAACGCCCCCGCGTTGGGTGATGACTGGACAAGTGTGAACACCGCTTTAACGAGCGAAGTTTCGGAAAATGCGATTGAATTTAGCGTGTTAGCTAGAGGTGCCTGAGATCCCTTCCGAAAAGGATAAAACCATTCGTCCTGACAATGGGTTAGTTGTCAGTCGCGGAGCGACGGAGATCGCACAGAGCGACTGTTGGCAATTTGCAGCCGATTTGAGACAATTTGTAAAATGAGCCGCAGATTCTGGTTTTTCTCAGACCGCCTCGGCCAACTGCAAGCCTAACGTCTATTTGAATCGCAACGGTGCTTGGACTCAGGTCCGGCGCAGTTTGATCACAACATTGACGCTGGAGATCTCCGCACCCTCGGGGGGGGCCGGAATGCGAGCAATTTCAAGCTCGTGCGCAGGCGCATCGGTCAGACGGCCATCGTCTTCCCAGAAAAAATGTGGATGGTCGTGAGTATTGGTGTCAAAATAGCTGCGAGCGCCGTCAACTGTAACTTCCTGCATCAGCCCTGCGTCACAAAACGCCCGAAGCGTGTTGTAGACCGTCGCCAATGACACTTGTTCACCAGTTGTCTGCGCGGCGGCAAAAAGACTTTCAGCGGTCACATGGCGGTTCTTTCCGTCGCCGACAAGCAACGATGCCAGCGCCACGCGTTGCCGAGTCGGCCGCACGCCACCCTTGGACAGCCAATCGGTTCCGCGCTCGATGGATCGTGAAGACATGCCAAATTCGCTCCTTGTCACCTTTCTATATAGGGTGCGAATGGCTCGCAGTTCAAATAAATTTCTTGCAACAACTTGTCTCAGGCCACGCGTGCGGTGGGCTTGCACGCTTGGCGCGCGGGATGATAGACGAGGCAAGATTTTGCCAATCAACCCGGGAGCCCTGCCGACCATGTCTGAATATCCTAGCAGTTTCGACCGTGACGATCTCTTGAAATGCGCGCGTGGCGAGTTGTTCGGGCCGGGCAATGCTCAGCTTCCTGAGCCGCCCATGTTGATGATGGACAGGATTACTGAGATTTCGGGTGATGGCGGGGAACATGGTAAAGGCCATGTCGTGGCCGAGTTCGATATCACACCAGACCTTTGGTTTTTCGACTGCCACTTCCCGGGCAACCCGATCATGCCGGGTTGTCTGGGTCTTGACGGTTTGTGGCAATTGACCGGCTTCAATCTGGGTTGGCGCGGCTGGCAGGGGCGCGGGTATGCGCTGGGTGTTGGTGAGGTCAAGCTGACCGGGATGGTGCGTCCTGACAGAAAGATGCTGTCTTATTACGTCGACTTCACCAAGGCGATCCAAACGCGCCGCCTGACCATGGGTGTTGCGGATGGCCGGGTCGAGGCGGACGGCGAGGTTATCTATCAGGTCAAGGACATGAAGGTCGCTCTTTCCGAGAGCTAAGCCTGAGGGCCTTATTTCCTGGGCCCCCGGCTGAACACCATTTTCTGGTTCGCCAGCTTTTCCCGTGCCCCCGTCCACGCATAGCATAAAAGTGCTGGGTTCTGATCTGCGACCGTGATGCGGTGGCGCTGTTCAGGTGGGTTGAAGATCAGCGATCCCGGAGCATAAACGCCCTGATCGTTTTCGGACACTGCACCAGACAAGCAGATATAGCTTTCGGATATCCCATCATGCGCATGTGCCGGATAGGTGCAGCCCGGCGCAAACAGGACCAGACCAAGGATCACCTCGTCGGTGATCACCGGCCCGGTTGGTCCGACCAGTTCGGCATAGGCGTATTTCCGTTCCAAACCGCGAGGCACTTTTTCATAGCCGTATTGCCATACAAGATGTGACTGCACGCTTTCCAATGCGCGAATGAAAGGCGCGTGGCGCTCCATCCGGCCATTGTCGAGTGCACGCCGCCAATGCGCTGTCACTGGTTTGGAAAGCGCCGCGTGTTCCTGTACCTCGGCATTCGCTTTGATTACGCGGCTGATCCCATCACGTACGGTTTTCTGGTGGCTACGGATCTTTGCGCTGCCGCCTGCGGACAGCCTGCGATAAAGCTCGTAGTAGTCGCGCAAAAGATAAAGCCAGTCTGGGCGGTCCTGTAGACGCGTTTGCTCTGTCATGATCAATCCCTGTCCGACCCGTGCGATGTGCGCGTTGTGTCGTGATTCTGAAGGTAGGGCGCAAGACAAAATTGCCGGGTAGATGCACCATAGAGGCATAATATCGCACGAGTTTATGTTGTGTGTTCGCAAGCCCAGACGTTCTGCCGCATATCAGGGCACACATTGGCGATTTTGTCCGAGACAGCCCGGACCAGCACGTCGCATCCAATCTGCTTGCCCCACCCCCCTGCCTTCCCCTACACACGCATGCAACAATTGTAAGGAGCCGTGATGCGCCGTGTTGTCGTGACAGGATTAGGAATTGTTTCATCTATCGGAAACAATGCCGAAGAGGTGGCCGCGAGCCTGAAGGCAGGTCGCTCGGGAATAACCGCGAATGCCGATATGGCTGAACATGGGTTCCGGTCGCAGGTTGCCGGGGCAATTGATCTCAACCTGGCCGATCATGTGGACAAGCGCACGCTGCGGTTCATGGGGCCGGGCGCGGCTTATGCGCATATCGCGATGGGGCAGGCGATTGAGGATGCCGGGCTTTCACCGGAGGACGTGGTGAACCCGATGACGGGTTTGATCGCAGGATCGGGAGGGCCGTCGACCAGTGCGATGCTGACCGCACACCAGTCCGTGCTGAGCACAGGTGCGACAAAACGGATCGGGCCGTTCGCGGTGCCCAAAACCATGTCGTCGACGGTCAGCGCCAACCTTGCGACGGCCTACCAGATCAAGGGCATGAACTTTTCGATCACCTCGGCCTGTTCGACGTCGCTACATTGCATCGGCATGGCGGCACAACAGGTGGCGTTGGGGATGCAGGACGTGATGTTCGCGGGCGGTGGCGAAGAACTGGACTGGACGCTGTCCTGTCTGTTCGACGCGATGGGCGCGATGTCGTCGAAATACAATGATACACCCGACAAAGCGTCGCGGGCCTTTGATGCAGGTCGCGATGGGTTCGTGATCTCGGGTGGTGGTGCGATCGTCGTGCTGGAACCGCTGGAGCGGGCCTTGGCGCGCGGTGCCACGATCTATGCCGAAGTGACCGGGTTTTCTGCCACCTCGGACGGCGCCGACATGGTGGCACCATCGGGCGAGGGTGGCGAACGCGCGATGCGCGGCGCGCTCAAGTCGCTGCCGGATGGTCGCAAAGTTAGTTACATCAATGCGCATGGCACTTCGACGCCCGTGGGCGATGTGGGCGAAATCGAAGCGGTGCGACGCGTCTTTGGTGATGGATCGACACCGCCAGTGAGTTCCACCAAATCAATGACCGGGCACAGCCAAGGGGCGACAGGTGCGCAAGAGGCGATCTATTGTCTGCTTGCGCTTCGGGATGATTTCATCATTCCGTCGATCAACGTGGAAACGCTGGATCCGGCGCTAAAGCCGCAAGAGATCGCAACAGCGCTGGTGGAAAATGCAGGTCTTGATACAGTGATGACCAACTCCTTTGGGTTTGGCGGCACCAACGGGTCGATGTTGTTGTCGAAATACATGGATTGAACATGGCAGGACAATTAAAGGGCAAGCGCGGCCTAATCATGGGCGTCGCGAACGAACGCTCCATCGCGTGGGGCATCGCCAAGGCGATGGCCGAGGCCGGGGCAGAGCTTGCCTTTACCTATCAGGGCGAAGCGTTTGGCAAACGGCTCGAACCTCTGGCGCAAAGCCTTGGATCGGACTTTATGGTCGATGTGGACGTGACGGATGATGCGTCCCTTGACGCGGCATTCGATCAGCTTGCTGCGCGCTGGCCGACGATTGATTTCCTTGTCCATGCCATCGCGTTCTCCGACAAGTCGGAATTGCAGGGGCGTATTCTTAATACCAGCCGTGCCAACTTTAAGAATTCGCTCGATATTTCGGCCTACAGCTTTATCGACGTGGCCCGACGGGCGCATCCGCTCATGGTCGAGAATGGCGGCACGCTGCTAACGCTGACCTATATGGGCTCGACGCGCGTGACACCCAGCTACAATGTGATGGGCGTGGCCAAGGCCGCGTTGGAGGCCTCGGTGCGCTATCTTGCGAACGATCTTGGTCCAGAAGGCATCCGCGTCAATGCAATCAGCCCTGGCCCGATGAAGACGCTTGCTGGTGCCGCCATTGGTGGCGCGCGCAAAACCTACAAGCATACTGACCAGAACGCGCCGCTCCGGTCGAATGCGACACTCGAGGCGGTGGGGGGCACGGCGGTTTATCTGGCCTCAGACGCCGGTGCTTGCACGACGGGCGAAATCGTCCGCGTCGATGGCGGCTTCCACGTTTTGGGTATGCCGCAGTTCGAGCATCTTTAACCAGGCTGGGAACTCTCGCGTGAATTGACCGTTGTCTTCCCCAAAGGAGACACGTCAAATGACACACACGCTGACGCTGCAAAGCATCGAACCCGTGACCCATGACACTCACCATCTGGTGTTCAACAAACCGGATGGATTTGACTACACCCCCGGTCAGGCCTGCGATTTCGCACTGGCCAAGGACGGATGGCGTGACAAGAAACGCCCGTTTACCTTTACCGGCCTCCCCACCGATTCAACTTTGGAATTCGTAATCAAGTCGTATCCCGACCATGATGGCGTGACTAAACAGATCGCCAAGATGCAGATGACCGATCAGGCCGTGATCAGCGATCCGTGGGGGGCGATTGAAGACAAGGGGCCGGGCGTATTCATCGCAGGTGGTGCCGGGATCACTCCGTTCATCGCCGTGCTGAAACGTCGTCTGCAGACCCACGGCACGCTTGAGGATTGCCAACTTGTCTTTTCCAACAAGTCGGAAAAGGACATCATTCTGCGCGATGCTTTCACATCTATGCCGGGCCTCAAGTGTCACTTCGTGGTGACAGATGACCCTGACAGTGAATTTGCGCGTGGTCAGATCGACAGGGATTATCTTGCTCCCGTCGTGGGCCAAGCAGACGGTCCCATCTATATCTGTGGACCAGTGCCAATGATCGAAGACATATCCAAGTCTCTGAAAGAATTGGATGTTTCCGAGGATCGAATTGTCACCGAAGATCTGGACTGATCCGTTTCCGCAAAAATTTTAACCGTCCGCCGGACCGTTCGGCAGGCGCACGTCATATGGGGCGCTGTAGTTCAAAGTTGCAGGCCCAACGAGGTAAGTTACGATGGACAGAGAAGTGTCTTTTCAACCCGGCGATATTAGCGAGCAAGATGCGACTGCGATATTCAGCGCATCTACCGTTGCAATGGTGCTGACCAATCCGCGCTTGCCCGACAATCCAGTTGTTTACGTTAATCGCGCCTTCGAGCGGCTTACTGGCTATACGTCCGATATGGCGCTGGGTCGGAATTGTCGCTTTCTGCAGGGTGATCAAACCTCTGAAATGGCATTGCAGGACTTGCGAAGCGCAATCAAAAACCGCGAGGAAATCTCGACGGTGCTCACGAATATTCGCTCCAACGGCGAGGCGTTTTTGAACGCGCTTCTGATTTCTCCTGTGGTCGATGACGACGGAGAACTGGTCTATTTCGTCGGTCTGCAAAGCGAGGTTGCCAACGACAAACAGGCGGAACGGCTCAAGCAGTTTGAAACTGTCATGGCTGAGATCCAGCATCGGGTGAAAAACCACCTGTCCATGATCCTTGGTCTGATCCGGATGAAGGCACGCAAAAGCAAAGCCCCCGAAGAATACAAGGATTTGTCCCGCCGCATAGAAAGCCTGCAATTGCTGTACGAAGAAATGTCAGCTGCCGCGCTTGAACGCAATGACGGCAAGATCAAGCTGGGTGCCTATCTCGGCCGGGTGGCAAATGCGATTGCGTATCTCGACAGCCGTCCGGGTGTACGGATGAACATCCATGTTGAGCCGCTTATGGTCGATACGGAAACCGCTGTGCGCATTGGGCTAATTTTGTCCGAAGTTCTGACCAACGCAATGCAGCATGCGTTCCGCGACCAGAAATCTGGTCTTGTGGAGCTGCGTGTCATGCGCACCGATAATGGCGGAATGCGCGCCATGGTCACGGATGATGGTGTTGGCTTGCCGGAAAACGTGACGTGGCCAAATTCCGAAGGGCTTGGTGGCCGTATTGTTCAAGGCCTCTGCGACGGTCTGGATGCCACGCTCCAAGTCGCACGAGGCGCGGTCGGAACTATTGTTACGCTTGACGTGCCGGCGGCGGATTGAACCGATCTAGAACCACTGGCCTGATTCCATCAGCCCAAGATCCAACAATTGTCGCGAATGCCATTCGAACGGCACCGAATTGTGCCATCGGAACGTTTCGATCTCATACGCTGATCCGGGATTACGCTTTAGCGCCTTCGCTGTGCGGAACGTTGCAACCGCCGCTGTCAGGTTGTTGTGCCACGGACAGGCATAGGTGTTGTATTCTTCGTCATTGAACGTGTGATCCGCCCGCAATTCCAACCCTGGTTTTGTACGAAACAGTGCAATGCGGTCGATCTTCCGGCGCTCAGGCGGGACATGCTCTTCGTAGCGCCACCGCAAGCCGCCAAAGAAATCCAGCTGACGCTCCTTGGGATAGGTTGTTGCAGGATCGTTGCGCCCCAGCGCGTAATACCCGGATCGGTCGATATAGGCGTCGTCGATGCTGACAGCGTTCGGGTAAGTTTCAAGGTCGCCTGCGTACAGGTCAATGGCGTAACACAACATCGCATCGCGGCGTTCCTCGGTATGAAACGCCAGCATTTCGCCGATCGTCCGGGTCTCGCAAAACGGAAAGAACAGGTATTCGGCGTTATAACACACATACATCCATATGCCCGGAGCTTTGGCGATGATCGCATTTACGACGTCCTCGCGGTTGCCCTTGCGTGACATGTCACTGTCAACGCGGACAGCCTGTTCGGCAATATCTTCAGCCAGATCGAACTCAGCCGGCATGAACACGATATTGGCCGTGAAGCCTAAATGCATGTTGTGCCGCAGCGTCGTGTCAATCTCGACAGCGTCTTCCGCAAAGACCAATGCAATCGGCCCCTTGGCCAATGTGCCCGGAGCGTTGGAAAGAAATTCAGTGATGCCTGCGTAGTGCATAAAGGGCCCTCTGCGGGTGTTTCGCACAGAGTCGGTGAAAAAACCGTGCATTGCAAGACAGGGGTGACATGCGGTATCGGCACGCCCTGAACCCTGCCCCCGGAGGATTGGCCCATGTCCGAACCGAAGAAGCTTTATATCAAGACCTACGGTTGTCAGATGAACGTCTATGACAGCGAACGCATGGCCGAAGCGCTGGGTGGGCAGGGCTATGTCGAGACGCAGTCGCCTGACGACGCGGATATGATCCTCCTCAACACCTGCCACATCAGGGAAAAGGCGGCGGAAAAGGTTTATTCCGAACTGGGCCGCTACAAAGGGCTCAAGGCGGAAAAGCCGGATCTCAAGATCGGGGTCGCAGGCTGTGTCGCTCAAGCCGAGGGGCAAGAAATCATGCGCCGACAGCCGATGGTCGATCTGGTGGTTGGCCCGCAAAGCTATCACCGCCTGCCGGAACTTGAGGCGAAGACGCGCAAAGGTGAAAAGGCGCTCGACACCGATTTCCCCGAAGAGGACAAATTCGAGGTTCTGAAAAACCGCCCCAAAGCCAGGCGCGGGCCGACTGCGTTCCTGACAGTGCAAGAAGGCTGCGATAAATTCTGCGCCTTTTGCGTCGTACCTTACACGCGCGGTGCCGAAGTCAGCCGCCCCGCTGACCGAATCCTGACCGAGGCGCGCGATCTGGTCGAACGCGGCGTGCGCGAAATCACTTTGCTGGGCCAGAACGTCAATGCGTATCACGGCGCAGGTGAGGGCGGTGACTGGTCGCTCGCGCGTTTGATCTGGGCGCTCAATGACATTGACGAGCTAAAGCGCATCCGCTTCACCACCAGCCATCCCAACGACATGACCGATGAATTGATTGAGGCACACGCAAGCTGTCCCAAACTGATGCCATACCTACATCTACCTGTGCAGTCCGGATCGGACCGTATTCTCAAGCGGATGAACCGCCAGCATACGGCTGAAAGCTACCTCGCGATCATCGAAAAACTGCGTGCCGCGCGGCCCGATTTGCTGCTGTCCGGTGATTTCATCGTCGGTTTCCCGGAAGAAACCGAAGAAGATTTCCAGGCCACGCTCGATATCATCCGTGCGTCGAAATACGGCTACGCCTACAGCTTCAAATACTCCACCCGCCCCGGCACCCCGGCGGCTGAACGTGACCAACTGCCCGAAGACGTCAAAGATGACCGTCTGCAACGTTTGCAGGCGCTGATCACCGAGCAGCAAAAGGCAGCACAGGACGCAATGGTCGGCAAGGAAGTAGGCGTTCTGTTCGAAAAGCCGGGCCGCTTGCCGGGCCAGATGGTGGGCAAGTCCGACCACCTTCATGCTGTCCACGTCGAGGCCGATGGGCTCAATCCCGGTGACCTGCGCCGCGTGAAGATCATCGACTCTGGGCGCAACTCTCTCAAGGGGGCGTTGGTAGAATGACACATCATCTAAGGGTGTGCCGCGATATATAGAGGTTACCTCTTTCCTGTACCGCAGTCTTTGGTAGTATGACCTGAATCGGATGGTTTGCGCCTCATCAAGGTGCGGCGTCATAGTCGGGGGATGCGGAAATGATAGGGCGTTTGTCCGCAATGGTTTTAAGCGTCGCGCTGGCCGTGCCCGTGATGGGAACAGCACAGCAAAGCGAACGCTATGTCCCCGGCATTTGGATTGACCCCGATGGCTGTGAACACTGGGTCATGGATGATGGTGTCGAAGGCTTCATGAGCCCTCATCTTCGCCGCAATGGCACGCCTGTGTGTCACACGGTAAGCCGCTGTGCGATTGTCCCAACAGATACAATGTTCGCAACCGGCAGTGCCACTATCGCGCCGGGCGGTGCGAACAGCCTGCGCAGTTTCTTCGCGTCAAACCGCGCCAATGGCTTCGTCATTGAAGGCCACACCGACAGCCGCGCGTCTGACGCGTCGAACATGGCCCTTAGTGAACGGCGTGCCAAGGCGGTTGCCCAGATTGCCCAGCAGGCCGGTGCGCGTGTCTATTCGGTGCGGGGTTTCGGCGAAAGCCGCCCCATCGCAAACAATGCAACCGCCGCCGGAATGGCCGATAATCGCCGGGTGGAAATCCTGTGCCTGCGCTGAGGAAACCCGCCATGGTCCGTGTTGTCACCCTTGTTGGCCTTTGCGCCCTACTCGCAGGATGCGAAAACGTCGGCGAGATCAAAAGTGTGGATCGGGGTTTTGACAGCAAACCGCTAAGCCAGCTTCAGGCTGGTATCTGGATCGACCCGAACGGCTGTGACCACTGGATCATTGATGACGGAGTCGAGGGGTATCTTTCGCCACGGCTTGATCCCAAAGGCAAGCCCGTCTGTTCGGGCAACGCCGCAGAGCGAAACACCGCGATTGGTGATTTCAAAGGTGGGTCCTCGTTCGGAGACGTATTGTGACGGAAAGGGTGACCGCTTGCACTGCGTGATGGAACTTGCCACCCTGTTCTCGACACCCTTGCACCGGAGACCCGCGTGACCACAGACACCTTGTCAGAAGCGCTTGTAGAATTTCCAGATAACCGTTTGCTCATCGACCTTTGCGGTGAATACGACCGTAACCTCACCGAAATCGAAACCCGGCTTGGGGTGCAAATCCTCCGCCGCGGGAATCAGTTGGCCATCCATGGCGAACCCGAGGCCCAATCCGAAGCCCGTGAAGTGCTGATGGCGCTCTACCAAAGGCTCGAACAAGGGCGCAGCGTGTCCCCTGGCGACATCGATCGCGAATTTCGCATGGCCCCGGAAGAGGTGGGTCCCGATACGCAGATCGAAATGTTCGAAGGCGGCCCGGTTGAAATCAAAACTCGCAAGAAGCTGGTCGAACCGCGCACCGATGCGCAAAAGGCTTATGTCCGCTCCTTGTTCGAAAACGAACTCGCCTTTGGTATCGGCCCGGCAGGAACCGGTAAGACCTATCTGGCCGTGGCGGTTGGTGTGAACATGTTCATCACCGGACAAGTTGACAAAATCATCCTCAGCCGTCCGGCAGTCGAAGCGGGCGAAAAGCTGGGCTATCTGCCTGGCGATATGAAGGACAAGGTCGACCCTTACATGCAGCCGCTTTATGACGCGCTGAATGATTTCCTGCCGGGCAAGCAATTGGCTAAGATGATTGAAGAGAAAGTCATCGAAATTGCCCCTTTGGCTTTCATGCGCGGACGTACTCTGTCCAATGCGTTTGTGGTTCTGGACGAAGCCCAGAACGCCACCTCCATGCAGATGAAGATGTTCCTGACCCGCCTTGGCGAAGGATCGCGCATGGTGATCACCGGCGACCGCACCCAAATTGACCTGCCCCGCGGCGTGGCGTCGGGCCTGTCAGACGCGGAAAGGTTGCTCAAGACTATTCCAAAGATCAGCTTCAATTATTTCACATCCAAAGACGTGGTGCGCCATCCGCTTGTGGCAGCAATCATTGAAGCCTACGAAAAAGACGCGGAAACGCCCTGATCTTCATCTTGCCAAATAAACTCCGGGGGATTGGGGGCAGAGCCCCCAAAGAAAAAAGCAGTGACCACACTGACAGACATTGTGATCGAAGACCCCCGTTGGGAGGAGGCGGCGCTTGACGGTTTGGCCGAGAGCGCTGCGGTCAAAACACTGGAATATCTTGGTTTTCCAATTGGGGGCTACGAAATCGCTGTGCTGGCTTGTGATGATGCGCGGATCGCTGATCTGAACGCCGAATTTCGCGAAAAGCCGACGCCGACCAATGTGCTTAGTTGGCCTAGTGATGATCTTTCCGCCGAAGAAGATGGCGACACGCCCCTGCCTCCAGCGCCACCCGATCCGACGATGGGCGAAAGCCTCGGTGATATCGCCATAGCCTATGACACCTGCCTGCGCGAAGCTGACGCCGCAGGCAAGACCATGACCGATCATGTGACCCATTTGATTGTTCACGGAGTGTTACATCTTCTGGGATATGACCATGTTCGTGACCGTGATGCCACGCTCATGGAAGGCTTGGAAACCAAGATACTTGGCAAAATGGGTATTGCGGACCCATATAGGGGATAGTACGGGCCACTTGGCCTTCACCGGAACAGGAAAAAATGGGCGACAACGACGACTCGTCTAACGCGGCGCATCGCGCGCACGAGATGACAGAACACCAACCGGAGCGTAGCTTCGTTTCACGTTTACGCACTTGGTTTGGCGGGGCGGCGCAGGTCCCCGACCACACGCCAGCTCCGGAAACCACTCGATCCATGTCGCCAATAGATGGCATGCTGAACCTGCGTCGCATGCGGGTTGAGGATGTCGCGGTACCGCGCGCAGATATCACATCCGTTCAAGACACTGTCACAAAGGCGGAACTGGTCGATGTTTTCCGTGAAAGCGGTTTGACCCGATTGCCCGTCTATAGCGGTACTTTGGACACTCCCATCGGTATGGCGCACCTCAAGGATTTGGCGCTCAAACATGGGTTCAACGGCAAAAGCAGCGACTTTGATCTCAAACAGATGCTGCGCCCGTTGCTGTTTGTCCCGCCATCTATGCCAATCGGGGTTTTGCTTGCCAAGATGCAGACCGAGCGTCGGCACATGGCGTTGGTGATCGACGAATACGGCGGCGTAGATGGTTTGGTGACCATTGAAGACCTGATCGAACAGGTGATCGGTGAAATTGAAGACGAACACGATCTGGACGAAGGCAACAATTTTTCGCGTGAAAAGCCGGGGGTCTACATGGCCTTTGCGCGCACCCCGCTAGAAGAATTTGAAGCCGAGATTGGTCTCAACCTTACCAATCATGACGACATTGATGGCGAGGAAATCGACACACTTGGTGGTCTGGTCTTCATGTTGGCTGGTCACGTGCCCGCACGCGGCGAAGTGGTGCCGCACCCAGAAGGCCCAGAGTTCGAGGTGATCGACGCCGATCCACGGCGCATCAAACGGATGCGCGTTCGTCTCAAGGCTACTGCAGCGGGTGATGCTGCTCGCGCCCGCGAAGCGGCCGAGGCGGCTACGGCCACAGCGCGCTCCGCCTGATCTCATGTGGGTATTCCGCCGTCTTGGCGCATTTTGTCTTGGTGGCATATTCGCTCTGGGACAAGCGCCGTTCGACCTGTGGGCGCTTGCGCTGGTTGCGTTGGTCGGCATCTTTGTTCTGGCGCGCTCTGACACCAACACAAGGTCGGCCAGCTGGACAGGGTGGCTCTTCGGCACGGGCTATTTCGCCGCGTCTATGCATTGGATTCTTGAACCGTTTCAGGTCGATGCCGCCACGACAGGCTGGATGGCACCCTTTGCGCTTGTCGGTTTGGCGGGTGGATTGGCGCTGCTTTGGGCTGCCGCGTTCTGGGTAGGGCGCCGCCTGCACCCGGGTCCTTTTGGCATCGCTCTCTGTTGGGCCGCGATCGAACTTGCCCGCGCGTACATTCTGACAGGATTTCCATGGGGGTTAATTGGCTATGTCTGGGCGCCAACCGCTGTCGCGCAATGGCATTCCGTCGTTGGTCCGCATGGGGTGACGCTGCTGACACTGATCTTGGCCGCACTGGCGGCCTGTGTCACCAACGCACGTTCGGTCAAGTATGGATTGATCGCATTTTGCGGGCTTACTGCTATGTGGGGCGGAGCTAACGTCATTGCGCCGCCTGTGCAGGATTTGACCGATCGTCCCATCGTCCGTCTGATCCAGCCAAACGCACCACAGCATCAGAAATGGGACCGTGATTTCATCCCGATGTTCTTCAACCGTCAGGTTGATTTTACCGCCCAACTGCCCAAGCCTGACTTGATCGTCTGGCCGGAAACAGCCGTGCCCAACCTGCTCGACAACGCCGGCCCTGCGCTTGAGGTGATCGCAGACGCGGCCGCTGGAACACCGATTGTTCTGGGTATCCAGCGCGAAGAGCAGGGGCGCTACTACAATTCTCTGGTGGCATTGGACAGCGCCGGGCAGGTGGCAGACCTTTACGACAAGCACCACCTTGTGCCTTTCGGGGAATACATGCCAGCCGCACCCTTGTTCGCACGCTTTAACATCCTTGGTCTCGCGGCTCGGGCGGATGCCGGGTATTCGGCGGGGCCGGGGCCTGCACTCATCGACCTTGGGCCACTGGGCGCCGCATTGCCATTGATTTGCTATGAAGCCGTGTTCCCGCAGGATGTGAACGGTGCACCCGCACGTCCTGACATACTGCTCCAGATCACCAACGATGCATGGTTCGGAATCTATGCGGGACCGCAACAGCATTTGACCCAGGCCCGTCTGCGCGCAATCGAACAGGGCCTGCCAATGATCCGCGTGGCCAATACCGGCATTTCTGCTGTAATCGACCCGGCAGGTCGGATCGTTCATGCGCTGCCGCTGGGCCGTGCCGGTTTCATTGACGTTCCCGTACCGACTCCACTTTCGCCAACGCTCTACAGTCGTACTGGCGATTGGCTCGCCTTGACTGCGCTGATCGTGGCATTTGCGACTCTGCTCATATGGAAACGGCGCAATCCCATTGACCGCAACCCGCCGGGCGCGTAACCCAAGCCATTATTCCCGTCACAACGGCTTCCTGACGTGACGGCAGACCCCAATGGAGCACTTATGTCCCGACAGAATTACATCTTCACCTCGGAATCCGTGTCCGAGGGCCACCCGGATAAGGTCTGTGACCGTATCTCGGACGCGATCCTTGACGCCTTTCTTTCCGAAGAACCCGAAGCACGGGTGGCTTGCGAAACCTTCGCCACGACCAACCGGGTCGTAATCGGTGGAGAGGTGGGGCTGTCGGACCAGAACCGTCTTGCCACCTATATGGACCGCATTCCCGACATCGCACGCGCCTGTATTAAGGATATCGGTTACGAGCAGGACGAATTCCACCACGCAACCTGCGAGATCACCAACCTGCTGCACCAGCAGTCCGCGCATATCGCTCAGGGCGTGAATGCCAGCGGCAACAAGGACGAAGGCGCGGGCGATCAGGGCATCATGTTCGGCTATGCCACGAACGAAACCGACGCGCTCATGCCCGCGCCAATCCAGTATAGCCACGCGATCCTGCGCCGTCTGGCCGAGGTGCGCAAATCCGGGGAAGAGCCACTGCTGCGCCCTGATGCGAAATCGCAGATCTCGGTGCGCTATGAAAATGGCAAGCCGATGGGCGTAACCTCGATCGTTCTGTCGACACAGCACGCCGACGAAAGCCAAAGCTCTGCCGACATTCGCGCGATTGTAGAGCCCTACATTCGCGAAGTTCTGCCGGATGGCTGGATCACCGATGCCACCGAATGGTGGGTCAACCCGACAGGCACGTTTGTGATTGGCGGTCCTGACGGGGACGCTGGCCTCACGGGCCGCAAGATCATCGTCGACACCTATGGCGGGGCAGCTCCGCACGGCGGCGGCGCTTTTTCGGGCAAAGACCCGACGAAGGTGGACCGCTCTGCTGCTTATGCCGCGCGCTATCTTGCCAAGAACGTCGTGGCCGCTGGCATGGCAGACCGCTGCACAATTCAGCTTTCCTATGCCATCGGCGTGTCCAAGCCGCTGTCGATATATGCCGATACGCATGGAACCGGCGATGTCGAGGCTGCGGCCATCGAAGCGGCCATCCCCAAGGTGATGGACCTCACCCCGCGTGGTATCCGCACCCATCTGGAACTGAACAAGCCGATCTACGAACGGACCGCCGCCTACGGCCATTTCGGTCGTGCGCCCGAAGAAGATGGCGGCTTCAGCTGGGAACGCACCGATCTGGTTAACGCGCTCAAGGCGTCTGTCTGATACACAACACCGGGTCGGGTGCAAAAGCCCGGCCCGATTTTCCTTTTGCGGCACAACTCTATGTCCCGAGGTGAGAACACCAACGGGGGCGGGAGATGCTGAAAAATCTTCTCTTTTTGATCTTCATGCTGCCGAGTGCCGCGCTGGCAAATGACTGGGCTGTACTCGACACGCCCGGCACCTTTGCCATCATGCGACACGCGCTGGCCCCCGGCACTGGCGATCCGGCCAATCTGACCGTTGGCAATTGCAGCACACAGCGCAACCTCAGCCAACAGGGCAGGGATCAGGCCACCCGCATTGGTCAGGCGTTCCGGGATCGCGGACTTACCTTTGACGTGGTCCTGACCAGTCAATGGTGCCGCTGCCGCGACACCGCTGACCTTTTAACCCTTGGCCCGGTACAGGACGTTCCCGCCTTCAACTCCTTCTTCCAGGATTTCTCGACCCGTGACAGCCAAACAGCCGAAGCGCTGAGCCTTTTGGCAGATCGCGCAGACCGTCCGTTTGTTGTCACCCATCAAGTCAACATCCGCGCCCTGACCGGCCAGACGACGCGATCCGGCGAAGTGCTCGTGGTGCGGCATGCAGGCGATAGGCTTGAGGTGCTGGGTTCAATCCTGATCGACCCGTGACCTCGACAAAAACGCAGACCTCCGTTGCGAGAACCAGTCGCAATCGCTAAACCGCGCGCCATGACAGATACCAAACATCCCTCCGGTGCGCCGTGGCGCAACTTTTATGGCCGGTTCAAGGGCAAGACCCTGCGCCCGAACCAGAAAGACTACCTCGAAAGCGATCTTGATGCGCTTAGTCCGGGGGCCGTGTCATGGGAGGAAAACCCAGATCGTTCGCCGCTAGACGTTGACGCGATTTTTGACGGCAAGCCATTGTGGCTTGAGATCGGGTTCGGCGGTGGTGAACACCTCGTGCATCAGGCGCAGACGTACCCGAGTGTGGGCATCATTGGCTGTGAGCCGTTTATCAATGGTGTCGCCATGCTTTTGGGTAAGATCCGCGAGTCAGGTGTGTCTAATCTACGAGTCCACCCCGGCGATGCCCGCGATCTTTTCGATGTGCTGCCGGCCGGATCTGTGGAAAAGGCGTTCCTTTTGTATCCGGATCCTTGGCCGAAAAAGCGCCATCACCGTCGCCGGTTCGTGACGCAAGAACATCTTGAGCCGCTCTTTCACGTCCTAAAGCCCGGTTCAGAATTTCGGGTGGCCACGGACATTCCAGATTATGTCCGCCAAACTCTGATCGAAGTGCCCAAAGCCGGGTTCGACTGGTTGGCCGAGGGGCCAAGTGATTGGCGACACCCATGGGAGGATTGGTACTCGACCCGGTACGAAATGAAGGCGCTGCGCGAAAAGCGGATGCCGCATTACATGACCTTCCGGAAACCGGCATGATGTCACCGTTCACAGTCGCCATAGATGGCCCTGCCGCTGCTGGCAAAGGCACAATCAGCAAAGCGGTCGCAGCACATTTCGATCTCGCGCATCTGGATACCGGGTTGCTCTATCGTGCGGTCGGTGCGCGGATGTTGCAGGGCGAAGACCCGATTGCAGCCGCGCAAAGCCTTGTGGCTGGGGATTTGGAAAACCCTGACCTGCGGACCGCTGACGTGGCACAGGCGGCATCAAAAGTGGCTGTGATCCCCGAGGTGCGCGCAGCCCTTCTGGATTTCCAGCGTGCTTTTGCGCGCCGTTCAGGTGGGGCCGTCATGGATGGGCGCGACATCGGAACGGTGATTTGCCCGCAGGCCGAGGTAAAGCTTTTTGTCACCGCCAGTGCCGAAGTGCGCGCGCAGCGTCGCTTGGCAGAACTGGCCGAACGCGGGTTCGACACCGATTTCAACACGGTATTGGCCGACGTCAAAACACGTGATGATCGCGATATGAACCGTGCGGATGCGCCCTTGCGCCCGGCTGATGACGCAGTGATTATCGACACCTCCAAACTTGACGTGAACGCCGCCATCGCAGCGGCGATTTCCGCTGTGGCTGCCCGTCAGACCCGTTGATTGCTTCTAAAATGCGCTCAACCATGCCGATCTGGTGTCGCCATGCGCTCTGGTCTTGCGCTGTTCCTAGCGCTCTGCTATGGCCCGCGCGTCGCTAGAAGGCAATTAATGCCGCGGACAAAGATCGAGCAGGGGTCGGCAATCACCGGCCCTCTTTGTTTTGCGGATGCCTTGACCAATCCCGTTCGCCGCAAGCGCGGACACCACCCCAGACCGGCGGAGACAACCGCGCGGCCAGATAAATGATACGTAAAGGAAACTGACGCCACATGGCTATGAACGCATCTATGGAAGAATTCGAAGCGCTTTTGAATGAAAGCCTCGAAATGGACACACCCGACGAAGGGTCCGTTGTCAAAGGCAAGGTCATCGCAATCGAAGCGGGCCAAGCCATCATCGACGTAGGCTACAAGATGGAAGGCCGCGTTGATCTTAAAGAATTTGCAAACCCCGGCGAAGCGCCCGACCTGTCTGTCGGC
>JANSYF010000054.1 GCA_024742575.1 Paracoccaceae bacterium
ACCTGAGGCGCATTGGAGCGCGGTCATTCACTGGACTGTTCGAAGCCCTCGGCGAAATCTGTGATCTCTACACACCTCAGGAATGCTGGAACTACTTTTGCGAGGCCGGGTATGCTTCTACATAAACTGGAAACGCTTTAGGCCGCACCAACTACGATGTGGCCGATCAGCTTTCCAACATGGGGATGGAAGCGATCCACCCCAAGGCGGCCAAGACATTGCGTCAGGCCGGAGTGCCGCTTCGGGTGACCAACGCCTTTGATCCCGGGGACCCCGGCACGCTGATTGATGATCAACCCGCCGACAGAGCCGCAGCGGAAATCGTCACGGGCCTTGATATCGTGACGCTCGAAGTGTTCGAACAGGACATGGTGGGCGTCAAAGGTTACGATTCCGGCATCCTCGACATTCTGACCCGCCACAACGTGCGCATCGTGTCCAAGACCTCGAACGCCAATACGATCACGCACTATCTGGATGCCTCGCTCAAAACGATGCGCCGGGTGGAGCGGGATATCGCCAAGCTATTTCCAGCCGCTGAAATCACCAGCCGTCGCCTTGCGATGGTATCGGTGATTGGCCGTGATTTGAATGGACTGTCCGTTCTCACCCGCGGCCTTCAGGCAATCGCCAATGCAGGCTGCGAAGCGATTGGCGCAAGCCAAGGCCCACGCAATGTCGACGTGCAATTTGTAATGGACCGCGCCTCTACCGATACGGTGATCAAAGCGCTGCATGCCGAACTGATTGAAAACGCGCCAACGCAACTGTCCCGCGCGGCGTAACTTCAAACACTCCGGTGCCCGGTTCAGGGCATCGGAATATCCGTGACGAACTTCGGAACCTGATAGCCCTTCTGCACGGCAGGGCGCTCTGCAATTCGCAGATACCAGTCTCTGACATTGGGAAAATCGTTCAGGTCAATCTCCTGCCACTCAAACCGCGCCGCCCAAGGAAAGATCGCCATATCGGCAATCGTGTAATCCCCTGAGATAAAATCACGCCCGTCCAACTGCGTGTTCAGCACGGAATACAGCCGCTGCGCTTCTTTCCCGTACCGCGCTTCGGCGTAATCCGATGTGCCCTTGTTGAACTTCAGGAAATGATGCGCCTGACCCAGCATCGGGCCAAAGCCGCCCATCTGCCACATCAGCCATTCCATCATCTGCCAATTGGCATCACCCTCAGCAATGAAGCGCCCGTGTTTCTGCGCGAGGTAAAGCATGATCGCCCCACTCTCCATCAATGACAGGCCAGTGTCCTGATCCACAATCGCAGGGATTTTGTTGTTGGGAGAGATCTTGAGGAACTCCGGCGCGAACTGGTCATCCTTGCCGATGTCGATGGAATGCACGCTGTAGGGCACGCCCAGCTCTTCAAGCAGGATGGACACCTTGCGCCCATTGGGTGTGGTCCAAGTGTAGAGGTCGATCATGCTGTCTCCTGCCTTGTGTCGTAGAGTTACCGTAGCGCATCGCCTGTCGCCGCATCGAAGACATGAAGTGTGTCGACAGCCGCCGTCAACGTCACCACTTCCCCCACGTTAGGTGGTGTCCGCCCATCGGCCTTGGCGATCACCTCTTGTCCTTCGGCACCGACATAAATCAGCGTTTCATGGCCAAGCGGCTCGCGTACCGTGACTGGCCCCCGCACCAAGGCCGGACCATCGCCGGGATGCAGGTCTTCGGGGCGTACCCCAATGGTGATCTCGCGTCCCTCGGGTAGACCCGCCCCCAAATCAAGCGTCGCTCCAGACGCCATCCGCAGTGCCCCGTTCTCGACCATCCCCGACAACATGTTCATCGACGGCGCCCCGATAAAGCGCGCGACAAACGTATTCGCAGGCTTGTGATAAACCTCCGCAGGTGTGCCCACCTGCTGAATATGCCCGTCCCTCATGATCACGATCCGATCCGCCATCGTCATCGCTTCGACCTGGTCATGGGTGACAAAAATGATCGTGTTGCCCACACGCTGGTGCAGTTTCTTGATTTCAAGACGCATCTGCGTGCGCAACTGCGCGTCGAGGTTCGACAACGGCTCATCAAACAGAAACACCGCCGGATCGCGCACCATGGCACGACCAATCGCCACGCGTTGCCGCTGACCGCCTGACAACTGACTCGGTTTGCGCGCCAACAGGTCAGTCATTCCCAGAATACCAGCCACCTCGTCAATCCGGGCGTCCTTGTCTGCCTTCGACATCTTTGCAGTCCGCAGGCCAAAGCCGATATTCTTGCGCACGGTCATATGCGGGTAAATCGCGTAGTTCTGGAACACCATCGCGATGTCCCGGTCCTTGGGTTCAAGGTTGTTCACGACCCGCCCGCCGATCGCGATCTCGCCGCCTGTTGCGTCCTCCAATCCCGCGATCAGCCGCAGGGTCGTGGATTTGCCACAGCCAGACGGACCGACAAAAACGACGAACTCTCCATCTTCGACATCAAGGCTGATGCCATGCAGCACCTCGGTCTTGTCATAGCGTTTGACCAGATTTCGGATCGCAAGATCGGCCATATTCAGTCCTTCATCAGAAGCGCATCGAACGCCGATTTCAGTCTCTGTTCCGCAGTTTCGTGTCTGTTTTTGCGCACGTCACACGCCGCCCGCGCCGCCACCGCCTCCGCTGCGTACCCCGATAAGGCTTCGCGCAACGCTGCCTCCGCTGGCCCACCAATCCGGTCCCGCCGCGCAACAAAGGTCTCAGGCGCAACCGCCGTCCGAAACGCGGTCTCGTTCAACCCCGGCGCGCGCCCGGTCAGCGCTTCGAACGCCGCCAAGAACGCCCCATACCCGTCGCCCAATGCCGCGCCGTCTGCAATCACTGCCTTGGCCGTCGCAGCAGCAATCTCATGCGCCGCGCGGAAGGTTAGACCCTCGTCGCGCACCAGCGTGTCCGCCAATTCGGTGATCGTGATACAAGCCGCATCCGATGTCCGCCGCACCCGATCCGCATTGACCCGACAGGCGGGAACCAGTGCGGTGAGCAACTGCAACACCCGTGCACCGCGCTCGAATGCGGCATAACCCAACTGCTGCACCTCGCCTTCGCTGTCATTCATGTCGGTGAAGGGCGTGTTCTGCATCACCCCAACGATCGCATCACATTGCCCCACGGTGGCACTCGCCAGATGGCGCAGGTGCTCGATCGGCACCGGGTTGCGCTTCTGCGGCATGATCGAACTGATTTGCACAAGGCTGTTGGGCACATAAAGCTGCCCGACCTCGAATGCGGTCCAGAACTGCATATCCTGAATGACCCGCCCCAGATGCAGGAACAGCAGCTTCATCGCGGAATAAAGCCCGGTCACATAATCGACCGACGCGATACATCCATAGGAATTGACCAAAGGCCCTTCGAACCCCAGCAATTCTGCCACCCGTTCCCGATCAATCGGAAACCCGCTGGTGGTGATCGCCGCCGCCCCCATCGGGCAATGCTCCAACCCGCCCGCCGCCGCATTGAGCCGCGTGATGTCGCGCAACAGCACCTCAATCACCGCGCCAAGGTAATGCCCCCAAGTCGTCGGCTGCGCCGGTTGCCCGTGCGTATAGGCGACTATCAATGTCGTCTTTTCGGCCTCCGCTTTGGCGATCAACGCCTCCGTTAAGGTTAACGCCTGCGCCAGCAGCACCGAAACCCGCCCCCGCAAGGCCAGCTTGAACAGCGTATGGTCCATGTCATTGCGCGACCGTGCTGTGTGCAAGGCCCCGCCCAAATCGCCCAAGCGGCGCTTCAACTCCGCTTCGACCAGAAAGAAGTAATCCTCAAACTCGCCGGTGTAACTCAGCGAATCAAGGTCCACCTCGGCGTCAATATCGCGCAACGCACCCGCAATCGCACCCGCGTCCCGGGACTCCAAAATCCCGGTCTCCGCCAGCATCACCAGATGCGCCCGGTTGATCGCCGCCATGTGCCCCGCGTAATGCGCCTTCACCCCATCGAACAAGGGTGCCAGCACCGTGTCCCGATAGGTCGGGTCCGGAAACACGCTCTGATCCGTCATGCTCCGCCCCCTGCTTCTTCTTTTTCCAAATATGCAAACGCAACGACTACCAATGAGATCACACTCATCCCTTCAAGCCCGCCATCACCACACCCTGAATGATGTAACGCTGGAAGATCAGGAAAACGATCAGTGTCGGAATGGTCGAAATCGCGGCCCCCGTCATGATCAACTCCCACGCCACATCCGCCTCGTCTCCGAATGACGATAGCCCGACAGGCAGCGTATACATCTCGACCGAATTGGTCACGATCAGCGGCCAGATAAACGCGGTCCAATTGCCCAAGAAAACGAAGATCGCCAAGGCGGCAAGCGCCGGTTTCACCAGCGGCATCGCCACCGTCCACCAGATCTGTAACTCGTTCAGTCCGTCGATCCGTGCCGCTTCGATGAAATCGTCGGGAACAGTCTCGAAAAACTGCTTCATTAGGAAGGTTCCAAAGGCAGTCATCAGACCGGGGAACATGATGCCCCAATAGGTGTCCAACCACCCGAACTGCTGGCTCATCAGGTACCACGGGATCACCAGCATCTCGGTCGGGATCATCAGCGTCGACAGGATCGCGATGAAGACGATATAGCGCCCCGGAAACCGGAACTTGCACAGGGTGTAACCCACCAAACTGTCAAAAATCACGTTACAGATGGTCGTGATCACCGCGATGATCATCGAATTGACGAACCACCAGTAGAACCGCCCGTCCTCAAGCACATAGGTATAGTTCTCGATATGCGGCTCGTCCGGGATCAGCTTGAGGTTATACACCTCGTGCGGCCATTTCAGCGAGGTCGAAATCATGTAGGCGATGGGCATCACCATCGCGACACCGCCAAGGAACAGCAACATCCAGCGTAGGATCTGTCCCATGTTCGCAGGCTTCTTGGGCGCCTCGGTTTTCAGCAGCGCATCTGTGGTCGGACGGATCTCTGTCGCGGTCATCAGCTGTCCCTCAGAATGCGCAACTGGATCAGGCTCACCACCAGCAGGACAAGGAACAGAACCACCGTCTGCGCCGCTGCATACCCCATATCAAAGGCACTGAATGCAGTCTCATAGATCATCAGAACCAACGGCTTCGTAGAATTCAACGGCCCCCCCGGATTGTTCGTTGTCATGTTGAACACATGGTCGAAAATCCGCAGGAATCCGATCGACGAGAACACCACGATAAACACGATGGTCGGTTTCAAAAGTGGCAACGTGATCTCCCAAAGCACTGTCCACCACGACACCCCGTCGATGCGCGCCGCCTCATAGTAACTGCGCGGGATTGCGCGCAGCCCGGCCATGAAGATGATCACCTGAAACCCCAATCCAGCCCACACTGCCGGGGCCAGAACAGAGGGCAGCGCCCATGTCGTCGATTGCAGGAATGGAAACTGCGGAATGCCGATACCGGCCAAAGCATTGTTGAATAACCCCACCGGCACCGGCTGATAGAACCAGCGCCACACCCATGCCATCGCCACCGCACTGGTCATGAATGGCAGGAAATACAGCATCCGCAGAAATCCATGCATGAACCGCACCTGATCCAGATGATAGGCGATCACAAAGGAAATGATCAGGCTTAGGGGTGTACCGATCAGCAGATAGACAAACGTGTTCTTGAACACTTTCCAGAACACCGGATCGCCAAACAGCTTTTGGTAATTGTCAAAACCCGTCCAAGTGCGATCGCCCAGCAGGTTCCAGTCCTGAAAGCTGATCAGGATGGCGTTGCCTGTGGGATAAAACCGGATGACCGAATAGAACAGGATCGGAATGGCGAGGAACGCCCACGCCCATACGATCTGCTTCTGCCGGATGGTCAGATTACGATACATGCCTCAGCCCGAAACAGGTGACGCCCCGGCCGGGAGGGAACCGAGGCGTCCGTGCCGCGCGTTCAGTTGGACGCGCTGTTGTAGTATTCGTCGAGGATCTTCTGTTCGGCCTCTGCAGCAATGGCAAGGCTCTCTTCGGCGCTCATGCCTTGCAGGGTCATCCGCTCGACCATCTCCACCATCAGCTGGCGCTGGCCGCTTTCATTGGCAAACTTGGTGGTGTTGGCATAGGCCAGACCTTTGATGAACGGTCCGAACACTGGATCATTCGAATTTGCGTCGGTTAGACCGACCGACGGTTTCGCGGGCAATTCGCCCACCACGTCAAGCCAAACCTGCATTGCCTCATCGCTCGTGACATACTCCATGAACTTGACTGCCGCGTCGTACTTTTCGCCCTCGGCTTTGGTTGTGATCGCGTTGACCCAGTAGGACGAATAGTTCGACCGTGTGCCATCCGCCGTCGCCGGAAGCTCGGTCACACCCCATTTCAAGCCGCGCGTGTTGTTCAGCGATCCGATACGGAACGATCCGTCGATATGCATGCCCGCACGACCCGCCTTGAACGCCGCCTGCGGTTCATCCATGAACCCGATGGCAGAAACCGCATCGTCGCCACTGAACAGCGAAGCATAGAAATTCAGCGCCTCAAGCCCAGCATCGGAATTGTAATTCACCGTCTGGTAGTCATCGACATAGGGCTCTCCGCCAAACTGGCGGATCAGCCCTTCGCGCCACCAATGGTGGTCTTGCGCAGTCATCCCCGCGGTCATGCCAACCTGCGTCAGATTCCCAGCACCATCGCGCTTGGTCATCGCTTTGGCGGCTGCAATCATCTCGTCCATCGTTGTCGGCGGCTCGACACCCGCTTCTTCGAGCAGGCGTTCGTTATAAAACAACGCCAGCGACCGCACAGCAGTCGGCAGCGCCCAATAGGCATCGCCGTCCTTCATTGCCTGCACCATCGGAAAGAATTCTTCGTCGATCTTGCTGGCGGGGAACACATCCGCTGGAAGCGGCTGGATCAGGTCGGCTGCCACGTAATCGTTCAGCCACCCGTAGAAAAGCTGCACCACATCCGGGCCTTCCCCCGCCGGGATCGCGGCGGCGACTTTGGTGCGGTAATCGGCATAGGGGAAATGGGTCATCTTGACCGTGATGTCCGGGTTCGCCTCTTGGAAGTTTCCGATCAGCGTTTCCATTGCCTGCACGCGGGCATCGAAAAAATACTGCCAGTATTCGATTTCCACCGCGTGTGCGGCGGTGCTGAAAAGTGCAGCGGCGCTGGTTGCTGTCGCAACGGCCAGTGCTTTGACGTTGAAGAATGACATGGACCTCTCCCTGTTGAGATCTGTTGAAAGTGCCGATCCATTCTTATTCGTGACCGGTCAATCTCCAAGCGTTAACTCAACTTTCTTGAGTGTTCAAGTTTGGTGCGTTAAGCGAAAGCATGGTCAGTACGCTGAAACCGCAACTTGGGGCCAATCCCGAACGGGCACGCAGCCACAACAAACAGTTGGTTCTGCGGGCCATTCGCCATGTCGGCGCGGTTGGCCGCGCCGAGATCGCCCGCGCTTCGGGACTATCGACTCAGGCGGTGTCCAACATAATTTCTGATCTTCTGGGCGAAGGCCTTTTGATCGAACAGGGCGTACGCAGCGCCGGGCGCGGCCTTCCGGTACAGCAATACGCAATCAAACCCGATGGCGGATATGCATTCGGGGTTGAGGTCCGTCCGACAGCTGTTTTCACCGCGCTGGTCGATCTTGTTGGAACCCCTGTTTTGACCCGTCGCATTCCGCTGCACAGCGCGGCCAAATCCACAATATTAGAGACTGTTAAAGCCCAACTTCATTGCGCTCTGACAGAGGCTAAGATCAGCAAAGGGGCGTTGATGGGCGCAGGCATCGTCATGCCTGGCCCCTTTGGCGACACGGGTTTGACGGGCACTGCGTCAGAGCTTCCCGGCTGGAACATCGGCGACCCGGCCGAGATCTTTGCCAACACGCTCCATCTTCCGGTGTTCGTCGAAAACGACGCCAACGCGGCAGCTATGGCTGAACGCATGAATGGCGTTGCGCGCGGGCTTGACGATTTCGCCTATCTCTATTTCGGCCAAGGATTGGGGTTGGGCCTCGTTCAGAACGCTCAAATCCTTCAGGGTGCATTCGGCAATGCCGGTGAGATCGGTCATATCCAGGTGTTCGTCGACGGTCACGCCGTGGAACTGGAAAGCGCCACCAGTCGTTTGTCGGTACAAGCCTGTCTTGCCCGTGAGGGATTGGAAGTGACGAACATGGAAGACCTAATTAGTCTCTATTCAAGCGCAAATCGGCATTTATTGCTTTGGCTGGACAAAGCCGCGCAAGCGCTGTCTTCAGCATTGTCGATCATTGAAAATCTGTTCGATCCACAAACCGTGATTCTTGGTGGTGCGATGCCTGACGTGATCTTGGACCACATTATCGCCCGCACCGCGCTGCCGGAACGGTCTGTGTCCAACCGCCCTGACCGGGCGCATCCGCGTCTGATGCGCGGCACGTCGGGCCGGATGACGGCAACGCTGGGTGCAGCCGCGCTGGTGCTGCATCAGGCGTTCACCCCCACCATCGCCGAAGCGAGGTAGCCCATGCCGACCCCTGACCAGATCCGCCTTGAACAGACCCGCATGCGCCCACGCATTCTGGACCTCTGGTGGGCAATACGCCCGCTGCAATCGGTGGTGCGACTGATGAACACTGGTGCCCATCCTGATGACGAGACCACTGCTTTGCTGGCCGCCATCGGACTGCGCGACGGCATCAACCTCAGCTACGCCTGTTCCACACGCGGCGAAGGCGGGCAGAACGACATCGGTACAGAAAGTGGCCCAGCATTGGGCGCTTTGCGCACCCGCGAGATGGAGCGCGCCTGTGATCTACTCAACATGCGGCTCTATTGGCACGGCACTTCGCCTGACGATCCGATCCGGGATTTCCGCTTTTCGAAAAGTGGCACGGAAACGATGGGCATCTGGGGCCACGATCACCTGTTACATCGCTTTGTCGAAATCGTCCGCACCGACCGCCCCGACATCATTCTGCCGACCTTCCTCGATGTCCCCGGCCAGCATGGCCACCACCGCGCCATGACCCAAGCCGCACACGAGGTCATGGCCGCCGCTGCCGATCCTGACTTTCCGTCAAACCTGCCGCCCTGGCAGGTGTCCAAGATGTACCTGCCCGCATGGTCGGGTGCTGGTCAGGCTTACGACGATGATCTGCCCCCACCCGAGGCGACCCTGACGGTCAGTGGCGCAGGCAAAGACCCGATGTCGGGCTGGAGCTATGCTCGCATCGGCCAAATGTCCCGCGCCTACCACCGTACCCAAGGCATGGGCCGCTGGGTGCCTGCTGGCCCCGGCAAGGATTGGCCCCTGCATTTGGCGATCAGCCATATCGATGGGCCAGACTCCGCGTTGGGCACCGGCATGCCGCAAACGCTCGCCGATCTGGCCGATGGAGTGCCTGATATTGCGCAGGATCTCTTGATTGCGCATGGGTTCATCACCGAAACCGTGTCCGCTTTTCCCCACGTTCGCCACATCGCAAAAACCGCACAGAAGGCTCTGCATCACCTGCAAAAGGCCGAAGCTGATGCGCCCGAGCACATTGCCCACCGTCTTGCTGCCAAGCACCGCCAGTTGGCCCACGTCCTTCGCCTCGCCATAGGTGTCGAGGCCAACGCACGCACCAGCCAGACGTGGTTGCGTCCTGGCGATACGACAGAGCTAACACTCGAATTCGATCCCGGAGATGCCGCATCGTGCAGCCATAGCTTCGCTTTGCCTTATGGCTGGTCTGAAGACGGCGGTCAGATCACAATCTCGTCCGACGCCAATCAGACTGACCCATATCGCGCGGAATACGATCCCGCCGACCCACCGCTTCCGCGCATCGACATCCAGCTTGAAACAACAACCGTTTCCGTCCCGTTCGACATTCCTCCGGTGGTCTTACCTGACCGGGCGGCGTTGATCGCGCCGGATGCGGCTCTGATCAACCTCAAAACGCCCAAACGGTCAGTGTCTGTCGCCATCGCAGATGTCAGCCCTGCCGGTGCCCAAGTCAGCTTTGACTTGCCCGACGGTTGGTCGATGCAGCAGGGCGCTGGCGGTATCGAGGTCAAATTGCCCGACGATCCTGAACCGGGTCTGTATACGCTGCCGCTTTATGTCGGTGACGCCCCGGCCATGACCGAACAGCGCATCGCGCATGACCATGTCGATCCAACCGTGAACGCACAGCCCGCCAAGTTGTCGGTGCGTGTGCTGGATGTAGCGCTGCCGCAGGCTAAGGTTGGCTATATTGGAAGCGGCCATGACGCGGTGGCCGACTGGCTGACCGCGCTGGGTGCCGATGTCACCGCTTTGACCGACGATCAGATCACCAGTGATGAGGCGCTCGCCGGGTTCGACACGATCGTCATCGGCATCTTCGCGCTACGTTTCCGCGATGGGCTGGTGTCAGAAATGCCCCGCTTGCGCGAATGGGTAGAAGATGGCGGGACGCTTGTCACCCTGTATCACCGCCCTTGGGATCACTGGAATCCAGACACTGTTCCGCCCCGAAAGCTGGAAATCGGGCAACCGTCGCTGCGTTGGCGCGTCACCGACGCCGACGCCGAAGTCACGCATCTGACGGACCATCCGTTATTGTCTACGCCGAACGCGATCAGTGCCGAGGATTGGGACGGTTGGGTCAAAGAAAGGGGCCTCTACTTCGCCAAAAGCTGGGATGATGCCTATACCCCATTGCTGTCCATGTCCGATCCGGACGAAGAACCCCTTAAAGGTGCATTACTCTCCGCTGACATCGGCAAGGGCCGTCACACCCATTGCAGCCTTATTCTGCATCATCAGATGGCCAAGCTGGTGCCCGGCGCCTATCGCCTTATGGCGAACCTGATCGCCCCGCGCCGATGACAACAGACGCGCCCCGCGACAACCTTAAGGGGGGCGCATGGCTATTGGCCGACATGGCGCTAAACATCTGGGCGCTGGGCATCGTCAAGGCGCTGGGTTTTGGCTACCCGGTGGCGCAGATTGTATTCTTGCGCGCGGCCATTGGCCTTCTGCTTCTGTCGCCGTGGATCATTCGCAACCGCACCGCCTTTGCCAGTGTCCCGGACTTACCGCTCCAGGTCCTGCGCGTCGGCCTAAGTGCTGCGACCCTTACCGCCAGCTATTTCGCAATTTCCCGCGTGCCACTGGCGCTGTTCACGACAATGAACTTCACCCGGCCACTGGTTGTCATGGTGCTTGCCGCACTCCTGCTGCGGGAACGGATTACGCCGTCGCAATGGGGGGCAGCAGGCATTGCCATGATCGGTGTGGTCATCGCCATTGACCCCGATGGCACGATGTTTGGGCCGGGGTTGTTGGCACTGGCACTGGTTGTTCTAACAGGCTCTGGTGCGGTGATTGTCACCCGCCGGTTGCGGGACACGCCAACCATCGTTCTGATGACTTTCTACACCGTCGGTCTTGGTCTGTGCACGTTCCCGTTCGCGCTTTGGTCGTGGCAGCCGATTCCGCCGGAGCACCTTGCCCCGCTGCTGGCTGTCGGAGTGTTTGCCCAAACCGCGCAGGCCTGTTTCTTGCGCGCGCATTACAACGGCGACGCGGGCGTTCTGTCGGTGTTGGGGTATGTCAGCCTACCTCTGTCGACCGCAGCCGGTTACTTCGCCTTTGGGGAAACACCGACGCTTCGGTTCTATGCAGGGGCTGCCTTGGTCGTTCTGGCAGCTGCTTCGCTGACAGTATCGCGGCGCAGACGTCCTGACATGCGCGTTCGGTGACGGCATTGGTCAACAGACTGTTCAGGAAAATTGACTGGCGCAAAAGGCCTTGCACACCTATCTTCGCCGCCAATCGAAAGCTTGGGTAACGTGTCGCTTTAATGACGAACAAATCATTCGCTTACCTTGTGCCGCAGTTCCCCGGTCAGACGCATATCTTCTTCTGGCGCGAAATCGCGGCGCTTGAGGCGCAGGGCGTGACTCCAGTTCTTTACAGCACAACTGTCCCACCCGCCGGGTTGATCTCGCATAAATGGTCAAACGACGCGATGGCGCGCACGACCTATCTTGCGTCGCGCAATCTGGCATTTCTTCTTGCGATCCTGCCACGACTACCTTGGGGGCTGATCCTGAAAGAAGCGCGGAGCTTGCCGAAAGACGAAGCAAAGCTGTTTCTCAAGGATGTCATCATCAGCGCACCTGCAGCAGAAAAGCTGGCGCGTGACTGTGCACGACAGGGGATCAGCCATATTCACGCCCATTCTTGCGGGCGTGCCGCCTTGATCGCGGCTTTGGCGCACCACGCGCATGGCCTGTCCTACAGTCTTACCCTTCATGGACCGCTTCAAGACTACGGTGTCGGGCAGCGGTTCAAATGGCGCGGTGCCGCTTTTGTCAGCGTCATCACCCGCGCCCTTCGCGATCAATTGCCTCGACAGCTGGGTGATGCGCTGCCTGCGCGGCTGCCACTTCAACCGATGGGCGTAGACACAAGTGCGTTCTGTCGTGACACACCTTATGTGCCTCCCGTTCCCGGAGAGCCGCTGCGCGTGTTCAGTTGTGGGCGGTTAAACGTGGTCAAAGGACATCAGGATTTGATGCAAGCGGTGCGCTTGATGATTGACCAAGGTCAGTCAGTGCATCTTGAAATCGCAGGCGAAGATGACGAAGGCGGCGGCGGTTTCCACAAGGAACTTGACCAGCGCATCGTCGATCTGGGGCTTGAAGACCATGTCACGCTGCTGGACGCGATCAGCGCAGAGGCGGTGCGCGACAAGCTGATGTCATCGCATGTCTTTGTTCTGGCCAGTTGGTCAGAGCCTTTGGGCGTTGCCTATATGGAAGCGATGAGCTGCGAGGTTCCCACTATCGGGACAAACGCAGGTGGTGTGCCCGAACTGATCACCAGTGGCGAAGATGGGATTCTGGTTCCCCCAAAAGACCCTGAAACGCTTGCCGCAGCCTTGATGCAGTTAGCTACAAATCCGGACAAGGCATTGTCGCTTGCCCGCACTGGACGCGCGCGTGTGGTTGCGGATTTCGATTCAAGCCGTGGGGCGGATATGCTGATCCGCGAGATTTGGCAGAGTCAGGACTTGTAACGTTCCCCGTACATGCGTTCCTGCAGGTCAACGTACCACTTTTTGAAATTACGAAACGGCACGAACAGGAACACTGGGATCTGTGCAATGCCATAGGCATAGGCCCGCACGGTTGGAAAGCTTATCCGTTTTTGTGCCGCATCGATCGCGACGTACAGACCCATAAACTTAGCAAACGATGCGGTGCAACGCAGGGCTGACCGCACCCGGTTGGGGCTATGTACCGCGTGCAGTGCCAGTAGGTTGCGCACCCGGATCGTGTTGATACGGAAACGGCTGGCTTTGCTGTCATTCCCGTCGGCGTGGAAAAAACCTGCATCCGGGGCGACGACCAGACGACCGAACTGCGACATCCGATACGAGAAATCGCTGTCTTCGTGTGTTGCGTAGTACCGAAGCAATTCCGTCCATCCGGATTCTGTCGCGAACTTGCGCCGGAAAGTTGTTCGTCCGCCATTGACCAGCCCACTTGGAAGAACGTTCAGATTCCGCACGCTGTTGGGCACGGGGCCCATGTCCACCGGTTCTGCATAGGGTACGAAATGACTGTCTAAGGTAAGTTGGTTCTCGAACCATTGCCGAAGGTTCGACGTTTCTTCTTCCGCTTGCGCAATCGGGTAGCTTCGCTTGGGGGTTGTTTCGTATGGTCCGGGTGTAAACTGACCTGTGACCATCGCGATCTCGTTATCGACGTCCGCCTCGTAGACGCCCATGACGATTTCGGCGGCATCCGGGTAAAGGTAGATGTCGTCATCTAGTGAAAATACGATGTCAGATGTCGCAAGGTCCAAGGCCTGATTGCGCTGAAAGGTCAAAGATCGCACGTCTGCAGGAACATAGACCAAGGTCACATCGTCCCAATCTGACTTGAACTCGGCCACCATCTGATCGCGGTTGTCCTCCCAACCGTCGGATGCGTCAACGACGACCACTTCGGCAGGTCGACGCGTTTGCCCCAGCGCACAGCGGAGGGTTTCGACCAAAAAATGAGGTCGATTGTACGTGCAGATTGTCAGCGTCCAAGACAGGGTCATAAGCCTACGATAATCACTTTACTACTAAACGGTAAATTTTCCTGCGTGTTAGCACGCTAATTTGACCAAACTGCGGCGTGATACGTTGAAAATGCTCTGGTCAAGGTGGTCTGGATGCTGAATCTGATCACCTGTGGGTACCGAATGCGGACATATTTCGATAGTAGACCGCGACAGGCGCAACGACGGCGCGTGCAGACAAAAGAATGTGATATCTGGCAGGAGGGTATTTGGTGAAACAACGTGTGCTGTTGACAGGAGGGGCCGGGTATATTGGCTCTCACACCTATGTTGCCTTGGTGGATGCCGGCTACGATGTTCTGATCCTCGACAATTTCAGCAACGCCGCACGGGACGTTCCAAAGCGTCTTGCAGAGATCACAGGACAAGTGCCTGTGGTTGTCGAAGCCGATGTGCTTGACCAGGTGTCATTGGACCGTGTGTTCGCTGACTACAAAATCGACGCGGTGATCCATTTCGCTGCGTTCAAGTCGGTAGCCGAGTCTGTGCGCAACCCTCTGGCTTATATGCAAAACAACCTAGTCGGTTTGATCAACCTTATGCAGGCGATGGACAAAGCTGGTGTGCGTCGGCTCGTGTTCTCATCCTCGGCCACGGTTTATGGCGACGCCGCAGATCTGCCGACGCCGGAAACAGCGCCTCTTAGCTATGGAAACCCTTACGGGCATTCCAAACTGGTCTGTGAACAAATCATCGAACAGACCGTCGCGTCAGACCCGCGCTGGACTGTCGGGGTGCTTCGTTACTTCAACCCGGTGGGAGCACACCCTTCTGGTAAAATCGGGGAAGACCCAGCCGGGATTCCCGACAACCTTATGCCTTATGTCGCCAAAGTGGCGTCGGGCGCACTGCCAGTGCTGTCAGTCTTCGGAAATGACTATCCAACACCGGATGGCACAGGGGTGCGGGACTATATTCATGTTGTCGATTTGGCCAAAGGCCATGTGCAGTCGCTAAGTGCCTTGGAACGTGACGGCAAAGGCCATGTTGTGAACCTTGGCACCGGACAAGGCTATTCGGTGCTGTAACTGATCGCCACCTATGCCCGTGCCAGCAACCGAGAGATCCCCTACAAGATCGCGCCTCGGCGCGACGGTGATGCTGCGTCAAGCTATGCCGACCCAAGCCTTGCCAAAAAGGTCCTTGAGTTCGAAGCGCAATACGACCTGTTCGATATGTGCCGCACGAGTTGGGTATGGATGCAAAACTCGACCGAAAAGGCCGAGTGATCCTTCAGTCCGCCAATTCCTTCATCCCCATCCGCACGGCGCGATTGGGGTTTTGTTTCAGGATGTGTTCGCCAAGTGACTTGGCCAAAGTGGTGTGGCCCTTTTCGACAGCCCGATTGAACAGCTCTCTTTGGTAGCGTGGAAAACTGCGGCGCTGACGAAGGAGTTTGTAATAGTCTTCCGCGCTTAGTGTGCCGTTCAGTGCACCAAGGATGATCGGACTTAAAATACCCATCTGGTTCAGAGAACTACCAAGGCGATGCCCCAGCAGTGGCGCGCGTAGGTGTTGTACGTTGTCCCCCATGAACCGCGCAGCGTGTTGCGCGTCCAGAGGTTCGTAAGGGTCAAACAGAATCGACACACGATTGGCGGCTTTGCTGACCACAGACGCGTCACCGTATTTCCCGCTGAAGTCGCGATCCCAAACCACCTTGTACCGGGTTTCCCAAGGTACGATGGACTTGTCGACCGTCGATTGCGGAGAAATGGCAACCACGTCACACCCCGGTGCAGCGGGGGAAAAGGCGCAAGCGGCATACCCGCCCATGGAAGCGCCGTAGAATACGACACGTTTGAACTGTTCGAAAAACCCGCTGTTTTTCAAATCGTCGAATTGATCATAAACCCAAGGTTCACGATACCACGTCCAACCTCCTGCTAGAACGCCAAGCATCGACCAGCCCTGATCGTTGATAAAGCTGTAACCCCAAGGGCGACGGTCATCGCGTTTGGTCATCGCGATGTCGAGATTGTCAAAGGACACCACAAGCGTATCGGGGTCGCGCGGGATGTAGACGAAACTGTGCCCGTTGTCCGTCGCGCGATACCATCCTTTCAGCCCGGCAAGTTTGAGCGCAATAGCGTCCCAGCTTTCATCTGCCACCGGTGCGGGTGGGTTTGGCGTGACTCTGATGCGGGTGATTTGTTTGCCTTCGTCCTCGCGCGTCGATAGCGCAGTGTTGGTGCCATAGGGTTTAAGGAACGGAAACGCACCTGAACCGCGACGCACATCCATGAACACACGGGTGTCGGAGTGGACGCAGCGTTGCAGGAACGTTTCCAGAAAAGGCGTCTTCCACTGATCGCCAAAGCCTTGCAGATTGCACAGAACATCCACCGGTCGCAGGTCTTTTTCCGCGCGGATGACCTTGATCCGATCGGAATCGACCTCGTTGTCAGTTAGGAATTTGATGTAGTCGGCCAGCCAAGGCATATCTTCGTCTTTGAATTTGGCCCGACGGTTGGTGTTAACAAGCTGGATGTCGCAATCAAACTTGTGGTGCAGCGCCAGCACAAAACTGCGCGCGGTCCCGACCAGATCAGCGACGCTGTTGACCTCATCAATATCCAGCTCGTCGATCAAGGCACCATCAAATGTGGTGTTGCCGCGCCCTTTTATCGGGGCCAGTGCAGGGGTGATACCGTGTTCTTGCACCAGCTTTTCAAGGTACGATCCTTTTGGCGGTAGCCCGTCATGCAGGTTTCCCAATTGCCGCTTGTTTGACGCCCAAAGGTGCAAAGCGGTGGTCTGACTGGTGATCAGCCCTTCGGCCAGTTCGGCGCGGCGCATGAACTTGAACCGTTCCCGAAAGGTGATCGGATAAAACGCGTTAAGCGGCTGCACATGCTCTTCCAGACCCAGAGCATGGACATAATGGGTCACCATCATCGGTCCCCAAACGCCCCAAGGCTGTTCGGTGATGTGAACCGGTTTGCCCTTCTCGGCCTTCTTGCGCATCTCTTCTTTGCGTTTCTTAGGCAGGAACGGCGCGATGGAATAGCGGTCGCTGGTGAAATCCAGCATCTGGCGCAGCGCATCGCTGTCGGCGGGCAGGCCAAGCACGGCATTGTTCACACGGTGTTCGCCGGGCAGTTCATAGCCGAAGACGTAATCGCTGTCATAGTCCATTGGACGGTAGCAATAGACATCCGTGTCTACCCAGATCATGCCGGGGTTCTGGTGGATCATGTGCAGGCGGAACCAATCGGCAAACAGGGCATAGCTGTTCTTCTGTTCGTATTTGATGAAATCCTCGGTATCGATGATCTCGCGCCCGTCGCGGCGGATCACGCCGTCGGGGACGTTCGGGATGTCTTCGTAACTGAACAGGGTGATCTTTTGCCCTTTGTCGACAAAGGACTTCAGGCACAGTTGTTCAAGCCAACTGAGCGGCCCCCCGATCCAGAGCGTTCCAACCTCGCGTGTGCGTGGCATCTGCATGTCCTCATACGCGCCTCTTGTTCGTCCAGGGCGCTGTCGTTTTGAAAGATGCTAAGCGTAAAAGTCTGCGTTGTGTAGCCTGCGTGATATCTGACTCAGTTTTTGCGTCATTCGTGCCTTTGCTGCCATGCAGCTTGCAAGAACGCTGGCTGGCACGTAGTTTTTTCGCAAAATAGTAACGATTGCGGTCAACCAACGAACCGCAAGGCGAGGCATAAGATGAGCGGTGACACCTACACGGTTGTCTCAACCATGAAGAACGAAGGCCCCTATATCATTGATTGGGTGGCCCATTACAAAACGCTGGGATTTGACCACATTCTGGTCTGCACCAACGATTGCACCGATACGACGGTGGATATTCTCTTGCGTCTGCAAGAAATGGGGCTGGTCACACAGCACAACACAATCGTCCGACGTGCGGGGATTCACCGCTCGGCTTTGCGGCAGGCCAGCCGCCGTTACGACATCGTTATGAACGCAACGTGGGTCTTTGTCTGTGACGTGGATGAATATCTTAACATTCACCTTGGCGACGGATCGGTTCAGGCGCTGATTGATGAATCTGGCCCCGGTGCAGATGTGATCTCGGTCCCATGGCGGGTGTTCGGATCAGACGGGATCGAAGGCTTTGCCGATAAACCCGTGACCCAGCAATTTCGCATGGGTGAATACGAATGGGACGCAGATCTGCGCCCCGAAACCGGCAAGTTCGTCAAATCGCTATATACCAACCAGCACAAGTTTCAGCGTATGGGCCTGCACGCGCCTGTGTCGCTGGATGAACATGTGGCCGACACACGCCGTGTTCTGCCCGGTGGAATTGATTATGTGATCAATGGCGAACGCACCGCCAACCCGCCGCTTTTCACCCACGCGCAAGTGAACCACTACGCGCTGCGATCTATGGACAGTTTCCTTGTGAAGCGCGCCCGTGGACGTGCAAACCATTCGCATCATGTTTTGGGAATGGAGTATTGGGAGCGGTTCAATCTCAACCACGAAAAAGACACCTCCATTGATCGATACAAGACCAAAGTGAACAAGCTTGCTAAGGAATTGAAGTCCGATCCGGTGCTGAAAGATCTACACGCCCGCGCGGTTGACTGGCACACGCGCAAGGCCGCATCGCTGAAGATGGACCCGGACATGGACGAACTGGTCAACGGGTTGAAGGCGGCGTTGTGAGCGGGCAGCAAACGACCGGTTGTTGAACCGCAGGTAAGGACGAGATGGGACAGGTGATCGAACGACGCTTGCTGGGTCTAAGCCTTGGCCAGATCACCCTACTGGACGCCGTTGCGAGCGGGCCAAAGGATGACCGCAGAGCGACGCTGTTCTTTGCATCTGGTAGCGATCTGTGGTCGTTGGCTCATGCTGACGGTGTGGAACCGCTTTTGCAGATCAGCGTCGGTGGCGCGGTCTGTATGACCTATCCATTGCCCACGGATGGCTGCCTTCGGCTAACACTTGATGGTGCCCCGGTGGACATCACTCCGGTGGTCTCGGAACAGGGCCGGTTCGAAGGATTGAACTGCATCGCCGCTGTGCGCAATGGCGAGGATGCGGAGACCGTTGCGATCTGGGTGCAGCACCATGTGCAGACCCAGTCGCTTCAGGCTGTCGTTATCGTGGACAGGGCAAAACCGGGGACTGACCCGGCCTTCGCATCCGATCTGGCGGCTGAACTGGACCGCCTGTCGCTTGACTGTGGCGTAACGATCCTGAACAGCGATCTGCCGCTGGGCCGCACCGATGCCCCCGCGGAATCGCATCCGTTCTGCGTTCCCGAAGCGCCCGGAAAGGATCGGATGGAGGTGCCCCCGCCGTCACCTTGGGATTCGCCACTTGGAGTCATGTCGCTTTACGAAATCTTGCGCGCGCGGTTTCTTGGGCAGGCGCGCGCGGTCTGCAATATCGAAGTGCATGACCTCATGCCTCTGGACGCGCCCAACATGTTCGATGGCGCGGTCGAGGCTGATGGCGGGGTGATCGCGCTGTTTGGCCGCCACTGTTACCCGTGGCGCGTGCGCAAAGACGACCCCACCCGCTTTGCCGATCACATCTGTGTTCAGTTCGATGCCAAGGGCGGGCGGCAACGCTGGTGTATTGCGCCGGCAAAAGCACCCGAAGCGGCGATCTGGCGAATGATCCGCATCGGCAATGCTATACCAGACCGGGACCGCACACAGCTGTTCTACCGATACATGGCACTGCGCCATCCGACGCCTTCGATCTCCAAACTCGTTCCAAAAACCTCGCTTATCGAACATCCACCTTTGATCGAAATGTCCGAGCAGCATTGGGGCCACAAGCCTGTGCGCATGCCTGAACTGCAGACTGACGCACTGCCAAAGGGCAAAGGCCGTCGTGTCATCGTGACGACCATGAAGAATGAGGGTCCGTTCATCCTAGAATGGCTGGCCTATCATAGGGCCATCGGGTTCGATGACATTCTGGTTTATACAAATGATTGCACCGACGGCACAGACACAATGCTGCAAATGCTGGAACGCAAAGGTATCGTTCAGCACAGGGACAACCCGTTCCGCGAAAGCGGTCTGAAGCCGCAGCATGCCGCGTTGCAGGCTTCGGATGATGAGTCGGTGGTCAAGAATGCAGCATGGGTGACCTGTATCGACGTTGATGAATACGTGAACATCAAGGTGGGCGATGGCACGCTTGATGCGCTGTTCGATGCTGTCCCCGACGCCAACATGATCGCGATGACATGGCGATTGTTCGGCAATGGCGATGTGCATGAATTTCAGGATCGTCCGATCACAGAACAGTTCCTGCGCTGTGCACCTGAGTTTGCGCGCAAGCCGCATCAGGCTTGGGGCTTTAAGACGCTGTTCAAGAATATTGGTCTCTTCAAGAAGATGGGGGTGCATCGCCCCAAGGGACTGAACCCGCAGCTTTGGGAAGACATCAACTGGGTCAACGGCTCGGGCAAAGCTTTGCCACGCGAAATGTTTCGAAATGGCTGGCGGTCGACGACCGAAACCTATGGCTACGACCTTGTTCAACTGAATCATTACGCCGTGCGCTCTGCCGAAAGCTTTCTTGTCAAACGCGATAGGGGACGGGTGAACCATGTCGACCGAGATCAGGGGTTGGCCTACTGGTTTCGGATGAACAACAATTACGAGGAAGAGCTGTCAATCCAAGCGCGCGTCCCGATGATGCGCGAAGAATTGGAGTGGTTGCTGTCAGACCCGGACATTCGCGCTGCGCATGACAGCGCTGTTGCGGCGCACAGGGTCAAGATCGACGAACTGCGCGCGACCGAGAATTACGCTAATTTCTATTCAGATTTGACGGGTGATCGGCTCGAGAAACTCTCGCGGCTGCACAATCATTTTGGGTCCAATGTCTTTCTGTCTGGCCCGGAAGTTGTTCCCGACGAGGTTTTGCAAAAAGACCCTAACGAGGACTGGTTCTTTACCGTCGAACTGACTGGGGAAACTGCGCACTAGTGCCCCCCTGAACAATTGAAGGCCGCCCTTGATGGGCGGCCTGATCATCATCCGCGACATGCCTAGGGTGTGGCAGGTCGCGGGATTTGGTGTGCGGGCATGTGGGCCCGAGTGTCGCTCACTTGACGATGGCTTGAACGGTTGCGCGCTTTTCGCCTTCGCTGTCGCCCGAGTGGATGACGGACAGGATTGTGTTGATTTCGGCATC
>JANSYF010000032.1 GCA_024742575.1 Paracoccaceae bacterium
ACCTGAGGCGCATTGGAGCGCGGTCATTCACTGGACTGTTCGAAGCCCTCGGCGAAATCTGTGATCTCTACACACCTCAGGAATGCTGGAACTACTTTTGCGAGGCCGGGTATGCTTCTACATAAACTGGAAACGCTTTAGTGGTTATTTGCGCAAACCTTGTGGGTGACACTCTCGTTCAGAAATGGAATTCGAGACCTGCAAACCTGTGAGTCAGAATTCTCCGTGCGACTGTGTCAAAAGATAGTTTGTACGTGTCATTTGATCTAAGTCTTCAAAAGCAGAACAAAATAATATCTTTGGATTGGCATCTAGCCTCATTGACGGAAAGATATGCGAACTTTCGCTTGTTTGAAAATTATCCATTGACCGCATGTGTTGATTTATACATCCTTTACACTACCTGGAGGAGAGTGACGTACTGAGTTTACGATCATTTAGTGGTCATAAATCACTGTCAAAAGACGGAGGATTAAGCTCATGAGCCACCTGAACAGGCTTCACGTTCTTATCATAGAAGACCGTACACTTATCTCGGATTTGCTTTCGCTGAGCTTGGAAGAAACGGGTGACTTTCGCGCTCTTTCTGTTCCTACAATCGAAAGCGCGTTTGAGGTCAAGGTGGATAAAGAGTTCGACTTGGTAATGTTGGAAACCAGTCTGGCAAATCCCGTTCAAATTCGATTGGTGCAAGACGTCGTACAGCACTTTCAACCTGCAAAAACTGTGCTTTTTGGCAGGTCTACAGATCCCATGTTTATTCAAAACTGCTTGGATGTCGGCGTTTCGGGACTTATCCCCAAGCAGTTTTCGCTCGAAGCTCTGATTCTTGCTTTGAAGTTGATCTACACGGGGCAAAAATTTGTGCCCAGTGATCAACAAATGGCGGCGGTAACGGACGAGGCGTTGGAGCGAAGTTCGCTCTCTCGCAAAGAATTTGACGTGCTCAGAAAGCTGACTGAGGGACTGTCGAACAAAGACATCATGCGCATGTTGGGGTTGTCAGAATCCACTGTGAAGATGCATGTCCGATCGATATGTAAAAAGCTCGGTGCAGCAAATCGGACGCAAGCTTTGGTATATGCCCAAAGACACGGGTTGATATGACTATTTCCCGTTTCTAGCCCCGCAATGCGTCAGGTGAGTTTGGTGATTGGGGCGAGTTCTAACTTAGATCGTGGTGGCTGCGATGTCGCCACGTTCGTTTTTTGTTGTTCGGCAAAATCTGGTTCGCCATCGTCAGTCGGTTGCATTGCCCAAAGTCATGGCACCATGGAAAAGATCTGCACACTGCTCGCCCGTACGAACAGGTTTGTCGGTTAAGTCGACCGCCGAACTGGACAATCGCATGCATTTGGACCATCCCTCCGGTTATCTCACCTCTGACACTGACGGAGTCTGACATGGCTGACGGCACGTTTGCAGCGCTGCTCTTTATCATTGGAATGACCGATATGGGCATGAACCATTGCGGTACCGAGCAGGGCTGTCTTGGTGCAAGCCAGACAATACCGCGCGTTGCCATCTCTGGCGGTGAAATCCTAGAGCGGCGCGCTGATGCTGCGGCTGAAGTGTATTTGCGATACGATCTTGGTCGCCAAATTGGTCCCTTTGGATTGGCAACGGGGCTTTCACTTGCCGAAGGTGGCGAAGCCTGGATCGGAGCGGGGGCAACATACACGCTGCCTTTGGGGCGCAGCGGGGCATATGCGGAAATGCACGCCATGCCGGGGCTTTATTTCGACAATGGTGGATTCGATCTTGGCGGCACCATCGCATTCCGGTCGGGGATCGAGTTGGGCTACGAAACCCAACGCGGTTGGCGCATGGCGCTTAGCTACGATCATCGCTCCAACGCCGGGATCTACGACGACAACCCCGGCATAGAGACCGTTCAATTCAAGATTTCGGTGCCGTTGAACTAAGTTCGCTATATCACCGCAAACGCAGTTCGGATGTTGCATCAAATAGATACAAATGATCGGGATCAACCACGAGATCGACCTGATCTCCAATTGCAGATCTGTGGTCCCCACGTTCCTCGACGATGATCTTTTCGCCGTCCGGTCCGATCAGGTGGACATAGGACACGCCGCCAAGGCTTTCCGTCAGGTCGACCCGGTGCGAGGAACCTGCTTTTAGCGCCAGATGCTCCGGGCGCAGTCCGATCAAGACCTCTTGGCCGTCTTGCGCTGATCCGGTCTTCGGCACCGAATAGGCAAGACCGTTGGACATGACATCACCGCCCTTGACCGTCCCACGGATGAAATTCATCGACGGAGATCCGATGAACCCTGCAACAAAGCGATTGTCGGGATCGCGATACAGCTCCATTGGCGCGCCGACCTGTTCGATGCGGCCCGCGCGCAGCACGACGATCTTGTCGGCCAGCGTCATTGCCTCGACCTGATCGTGGGTGACGTAGATCATTGTCGCGCCGATTTCCTTGTGCAGGCGCGCGATTTCGACCCGCATCTCGACCCGCAATTCAGCATCGAGGTTGGACAGGGGTTCATCGAACAGGAACACTTCGGGTCCACGTACAATGGCACGACCGATAGCCACGCGCTGACGTTGACCGCCGGACAGGGCTTTGGGCTTGCGTTTGAGATAGTCGTCCAGCTTGAGGATGCGGCTGGCCTCGGCGACTTTGGCCTTGATCTCGGCGGTCGGATGGCCCGTCATCTTGAGGCCAAATCCCATGTTCTCCTCGACCGTCATGTGCGGATACAGCGCGTAGGTCTGAAACACCATTGACACGCCGCGATCCGACGGGTCAAGCCGCGTCACATCGCGGGCACCGATGCGGATCGTGCCTTCGGTGGTTTCCTCAAGCCCGGCCACCATGCGCAGCAGCGTGGACTTGCCGCAGCCCGATGGCCCGACAAAGACACAGAACTCCCCATCCTGAATGTCCAGATCAATCCCGTGGATGACCTGCGTGTTGCCATAGCGTTTGATGACAGTGTCAAGCGTCACTCCGGACATGGGACATCTCTCCGTTGTTATGGTGTGTGGGTTGCGCAGAGGTTTGCGGGAACAGCCAGCTTTCGGCATCGCGCGCAATTGCCGATGCCGCCTGTTTAAGCCGCGGGCCAAGATCGCGCAGCGCGTCGAGATTGGTACGCCGTGTGGTGCCCGTGACAGACAAGGCTCCTAGTGGGCGGAATTGCGAATTCAGGATCGGCACCGCGACGCAGACGATACCGATCTCGTGCTCTTCGCGGTCAAAACTCAGGCCTTCGTTGCGGATCTCCGCCAGCTCGCGTTGAAGGCTGTCAGCCGATCCATGTGTGGCGGACGTAAATTGGTGCCAGCTTTGCTGGGCGAGGGCGATCTGCAATTCGGGCTCTGGCAGGAACGCCAACATCGCCTTGCCCACACCCGTGCAATACGCCGGGCCGACCTTGCCCGCTTGGCTGAACATTTCAACCGGGTCGCGGGCGTTGCGTTTGTCGACATACAACACCTGCGCATGGTCAAGCTGCGCCAAATGCACGGTCTCTCCGGTTTCGGCGCTTAGCGCGTCAACATGCGGGCGGGCGACTGGCGCGAGCGAGGATTGCGCCCAGGCGGCATGGGCCAATCGCACAAGGCGCAATCCAGGCGCATAGGTTTGACGTTCTGGTTCGTATTGCAACATGCCTTGGTTTGTCAGGGTTTGCACAAACCGATAAAGCGTTGCCTTGGGCATGTCAGAGTCGGCCAGAAGTTCGCCAAAGCGCACAGGGCGTCCGTAAGACGCAATCTGGTCCAGTACGGACAGGGCTTTGCCCACGGTTCCATCGTTTCGTTCGACCGACGCCATGTTCGCGATTTCCTCCCTTAGCCGCAGGTCGCGCCCTGACGGCTGTTGACAAGCATAGGCGAGTCGCTGTTATGATTTCAATATGCAAAACAAGGTTTCAAATAATGAAACCAATCTTGCACCAGAATTGGGAGCATAAGGGAGGATACCATGCGTTCCACATTGAAAGCGTCAGCGTTGGCGCTGACGGCTGCACTTGCAGCCTCAACCGCATTTGCAGGAAGCCATTCGCTTAGCGGCGATCTGAAGATTTTCCTCGACACCTCGAACCCGGCGCCGCGCGCCACAATGGAAGCCATGATTGGTCGCTTCCAAGAAATGCATCCGGGCTTGAACATCGAAACCACGGTGATCGACCGTGAGGCGTACAAAACGCAGATCCGCAACTTCCTGACCGCAGACGCACCGGATGTGGCGACATGGTACGCGGCAAACCGTATGCGCCCCTATGTCGAGGCAGGCTTGTTCGAAGACGTGTCCGACCTCTGGGCGGAACCTGCGATTGCCGACAATCTGGCATCGACCAAGGGCGCGATGACCATCGACGGCAAACAATGGGGCGTGCCCTATACCTACTACCAGTGGGGCATCTACTACCGCAAAGATATCTACGACCAGTACGGTCTGAGTGAGCCGACAAACTGGGACGAGATGAAGTCCAACTGCCAGACGCTGCTCGACAATGGCGTGAAGTGCTACACCATCGGCACAAAGTTCCTGTGGACCGCTGGCGGCTGGTTTGATTACCTGAACTTGCGCACGCATGGCTATGATTTCCATATGGAAATGGCGGCTGGTGAGGTGGCGTGGACCGATGACCGGGTGCGTCAAACTTTCGCCAACTGGCGCGAGTTGATCGACATGGGCGGGTATGTCGACAACCACCAAAACTACTCTTGGCAAGAAGCGCTGCCCTTCATGGTCAACGGCGATGCCGCCGCGTATCTGATGGGCAACTTCGCCGTGGCACCGCTGCGTGAAGCGGGTTTGACTGACGATCAGCTTGACTTCTACCAGTTTCCGGCGATCACCGACGGTGTTGCACTGGCAGAAGACGCGCCGACCGACACGTTCCACATCCCGGCCAATGCCAACAACAAAGAGGCCGCACGTGAATTCCTGCGCTTTGTGGTGTCGGCGGATGAACAGACCGAGATCAACAACGGTGCAAACCTTGGCCAGCTTCCGGTGAACGCATCTGCGTCGATTGACGATGACAAGTTCCTTGAGCAAGGCTTTGCAATGCTGTCCTCCAACAGCCCGGGCGGCGTGGCGCAGTTCTTTGACCGCGACTACCCGGCGGAAATGGCGGCAGAAGCGATGCAGGGCTTCCAGGAATTCATGGTGTTCCCGGATAACCTTGATGACATCCTTGCCCGACTCGAGCAGGTGCGCGAGCGCGTCTACAAGTAAGTAGCGGGGGTGCGTGAGATCACGCACCTTTCGTCAAAACGGTAGGGTGCGTGCTTGTACGCACCTTGCCCAACGGCCCATCCGCAAGCCGCCTTCCGGCTTTCGCGTGGCCCGTGTGGAGGAGTCCCGATCATGACCACAGCAACCTTGCCCGACACAGACCCGCCCAAACGCGGCTGGTACAAGCGCAACGAAATCGCGGTCACACCGTGGTTGTTCCTTGCGCCCGCGATCCTGTTCTTCGCGGTCTATGTCATCATCCCAATCTTCCAAAGCTTTTCGATCTCGCTTTACGATTGGGACGGGTTGGGGCAGGCCGAATATATCGGTCTTGGCAATTACTCGGAACTGATGAACGACCGCGCCTTTGAAGTGTCGCTGTGGAACAACCTCAAATGGCTGGTCTGCTACCTGCTGGCGATCCCGGCAGGATTGTTTATCGCGCTGTTCCTGAACCAAACCGTGACGGGAATCCGCATCTACAAGTCGCTGTTTTTCTTTCCGTTTGTCCTGTCACAAGTCGTTGTTGGTCTTGTCTTTGCGTGGTTCTACCTGCCGAACGAAGGCCTGTTGTCGAACATGCTGGCGATGATCGGCCTTGGGCCGGTTAACGTTCTGGGCGATCCAAAACTGGCGACCTACGGTATCATCCTTGCCGGGCTCTGGCCACAGACGGCGTATTGCATGATCCTCTACCTCACCGGCCTCAACGCCGTGGACCCCGAACAGGTCGAAGCCGCGCGTCTGGACGGTGCCAAAGGGTGGAAGATGCTGTGGTACGTGATCATCCCACAACTCAAACCCGCCACGTTCATCGCGTTTGTTGTCACGATCATCGGCGCGTTGCGGTCCTTTGACCTGATCTCGATCATGACCAATGGTGGGCCGTTCGGCCAAACCCGTGTCTTGTCGTTCTACATGTTTGAAAAAGCACTGTCGGAATACGGGTTCCGCATGGGATATGGCGCTGCCATCGCAGTGGTTCTGTTTCTCATCATGCTGGTCTTCATCGCCTATTTCCTGTTGTCGATGTACCGCGAAGAGAAGGGGCATTGAGCATGTGGTGTCTGACGGGAGCCTCCGGCGGGAGTTTATTTGGCAAGATGAAGATCACGCTGTGGTGTTTTGACGGAGGGATGGTCTGATGTTCCCGCGTCCCATTCAACAAGCCAGCGCACCTGCGCAAACCGCATACAAGACGATGCTGCCCATCGCCTTGATCCTATGGCTTCTGCCTTTGATCGCTGTGGCGGTGTTTTCGATCAAACCAGCCACCGATTTCACCCAAGGTAATTACTGGGGAATGCCGGGATCGTTTGAATTGTTCAACAATTACGGACAGGTGTTTTTCAACTCGGACATGCCGCGCTACATGCTGAATTCGGTGTTGATCACCGTTCCGACGGTGATCGGGGCCGTGGCCTTGTCGGCGATGGCGGGCTTTGCGCTTGGGGTCTACAAGTTTCGGTCGAACATCTGGGTGTTTTTTATGTTCGTCGCGGGGAATTTTGTACCGTTCCAAATCCTGATGGTGCCGGTGCGCGACCTGACGCTGGACCTTGGGCTATACAACACCAAGACGGGTCTGGTCTTGTTTCACATCGCGTTCCAGACCGGGTTTTGCACACTGTTCATGCGCAACTTCATCCGCGCCTTGCCGTTCCCGTTGATCGAGGCGGCACGGGTTGAAGGCGTCGCGGAGTGGCGCATTTTCTGGTATGTCGTCCTGCCCCTGATGAAACCAGCTCTGGCCGCATTGGCAGTGCTGATCTTCACCTTCATCTGGAACGACTATTTCTGGGCCATTGTTCTGACCCAAGGGCCAGACGCACAGCCCGTCACAGCCGGGATCACCAGCTTCAATGCACAATACCGCGCAGCTTATCATTTGATGAGCGCGGGCAGCATTGTGGCGGCGTTGCCGCCGGTGCTGATGTTCTTCCTCATGCAGAAACACTTTATCGCAGGCCTGACATTGGGCGCGGTGAAATAAGGACCTAAGACCATGACACGGATCGCCTTTATCGGCGCAGGCTCGACAATTTTTATGAAGAACATCGTGGGCGATGTGCTTCACTTTCCGTCGCTTGAGGGCGCGACCTTTGCCCTGATGGACATCAATGAACAGCGTCTAGAGGAATCCGCTTTGGTTGCGCGCAAGCTGATTGCGGCCTCGGGGCGGTCTGCACAGGTTGAGACCACCACAGATCAACGCTGCGCGTTGGCGGGGGCGGATTTCGTCGTGACCGCATTCCAGATCGGCGGCTATGAGCCATCAACCGTGATCGACTTTGACATCCCCAAGCAATACGGACTGCGCCAGACCATAGGCGATACCTTGGGCGTCGGTGGGATCATGCGCGGCTTGCGCACCGTTCCGCATCTATGGCGCGTGGCGGCGGATATGGCCGAGCTGTGCCCGAACGCCACCCTGTTGCAATACGTCAACCCAATGGCGATCAACACTTGGGCGCTGGCGGAGCGCTATCCGCAGGTGAAGCAGGTGGGGTTGTGTCATTCGGTGCAGAACACGGTTGAAGAATTGGCCCATGATCTGGAATTGCCAAAGGAAGAAATCCGCTACCGCGTCGCTGGAGTGAACCACGTGGCGTTCTTTCTGGACCTAACACACAATGGCACATCGCTTTATCCCGCGTTGCGCGATGGCTATCGCAACAGCAGCCTGCCGAAACCGCCGCTGTTGATGCCGCGCTGTGCCAACAAGGTCCGCTACGAGGTGATGGCGCATATGGGCTATTTCTGCACCGAAAGCTCCGAACATCTGGCGGAATACGTGCCCTGGTTCATCAAAGAGGGCCGCGAGGACCTGATCGAGGCGTTCAGCGTACCGCTGGACGAATACCCAAAGCGCTGCATCGAACAAATGGCGGATTGGGCAGATCAGGCGAAGGCCTATCGCACCGCAGATCAGATCGAATTCAAAAAGAGCCACGAATTCGCGGCTGAGATTATGAATGCCATGGTCACCAACCAACCCTATACGATCTACGGCAACCTGCCGAACCGCGGGCAGGCACCGCAACTGCCCAGCGGGGCGGCGGTCGAGGTGCCTTGTTTGGTGGACGCAAACGGCGTCCAACCCACGGTGGTCGACGACATCCCGCCGCAACTGGTGGCGCTGATGCGCACGCAGATCAACGTACAGGAACTTGTCGTGCGCGCGTTGGTTGATGAAGACATCGAACATGTCTACCACGCCGCCATGATGGACCCGCACACCGCTGCCGAATTGGACCTGTGCCAGATCCGCAGCCTTGTGAGCGATCTGCTGGCCGCGCATGGCGACATGCTGCCCGAATTTGCCCGATTGAAGAAAGCCGCCTGAATGACCTCTTTCGCGACATTTCACGACCTCAAGGATGCGTCCATCTTCATCACCGGAGGCGGTTCGGGCATTGGCGCGGCGCTGACGGACGGGTTTCTGGGGCAGGGGGCCAAGGTCGCCTTTGTCGGACGCACTGACGCGTCGGGTTTTGTGACTGCGATGGAAGCCAAGCACGGCACAGCGCCGCTTTTTATCCAATGTGACATCACCGATACCACTGCGTTGCAAGTCGCCATCTCGCAATCGGCTAAGGCGCATGGGCCGATCACTGTGCTTGTAAACAATGCAGCCAATGACAAGCGCCATGCCGCGCTGGACGTAGACCCTGAGTTTTGGAATTGGTCCACTTCGATCAACCTCGACGCCTATTTCTTCGCCTGTCAGGCGGTGATCCCCGGCATGAAGCAAGCGGGCGGTGGCGCGATCATCAACTTCAGCTCTATCAGCTACATGATGGGGAATGCGGGCTATGTGGCCTATACCACGGCAAACGCAGGGATCACTGGCATGACCCGCTGCCTTGCGCGCGAATTCGGCCCCGACAATATTCGTCTGAACGCATTGGCACCCGGGTGGGTGCTGACAACGAAACAGAAAGACCTGTGGGCTGACCCCGCATCGCTTGCTGCCCATCTCGAAAAGCAATGTCTTAAAGAACATCTTGTCGAGCAGGACGTGGTGGATGCCACGTTGTTTCTGGCATCGAACACCAGCCGCATGATGACGGGCCAGACGCTGGCCGTGGATGGCGGCGTGGTCACGGTGGCGGCATGATGGATTGGCTTGCAGTTGATTGGGGCACCTCCCACCTGCGCGTCTGGGCGATGGCACAAAACGGAACGGTGCAGACCCGTAGGACGAATGATTGTGGCATGGGCACACTCACGCGAGACGGGTTCGAACCTGCGTTGCTGGAACTGGCCGGAGACCTGCTTGGCACAGGTAAAACCCCGGTCGTTGTTTGCGGCATGGCCGGATCGCGCCAAGGATGGGCTGAGGCGAAATACGTGGCCACGCCCTGCACCCCGCCGGGGATCAACCGCGCAACCCATGTGCAGACGGGCGACCCGCGCCTATCCGTGCATATCCTACCGGGCGTTAAGCAGACCAACCCGGCAGACGTGATGCGTGGGGAGGAAACGCAAATCGCGGGTTTCCTTGCTTTGAACCCGAAATTTGATGGCGTGATTTGCCTTCCGGGCACCCATACCAAATGGGTCCATATCAGCGCGGCAGAGATCGTCAGCTTCCGAACCTTCATGACGGGCGAGATGTTTGCGCTTTTGTCGCAGCGGTCTGTCCTTCGTCACACCGTAGAAGGAGATGGATGGGATGCCGCAACCTTTGCCGATGCAGTCTCCAGCGGCATGTCCAATCCCGCAGAGCTTGCCGCACGGCTTTTCTCCATACGTGCCGAAGGGTTGTTGAGCGATCTTCATGCGGATTATGCGCGTGCCCGCCTCTCTGGTCTGCTCATTGGTGCTGAACTCGCCGCCGCAAGACCCTATTGGCTGGGCCAGCATGTGGCACTGATTGGCGACGACAAGCTGTGCAAGGCCTACGCAGATGCACTGGGCGCCCAAGGGCTCCCTGTTGAACGCACCGATGCGGAACGTATGACATTGGAAGGCTTGAAAGCCGCCTATGCGGGCCTGAAGGAGACCACGCAATGACCCGCAAGATCATCGCCATCCTGCGCGGGATCACCCCGGCTGAGGCCGTGCCGATCACCGAGGCGTTGATCGACGCGGGTATCACCTCAATCGAGGTGCCGCTCAATTCACCCGATCCGTTCACGTCAATCAAACAGATGGTGGATGCCTTCGGACAGACCGCTCTCATTGGCGCAGGCACGGTTCTGAACCCGGACGACGTGCAGCGCCTGCACCAGATCGGTGCGGGGATGGTGGTATCGCCGGACTGCAATCCGCGCGTGATCGTAGCGACCAAGCAATTGGGCATGCAAAGCTTTCCCGGTGTGATGACCCCCACAGAATGCTTTACCGCGCTGCGCAATGGGGCGGACGGGCTGAAACTCTTTCCCGGCTCATTGATCGGCCCGGATGGCCTCAAGGCGATCAAGGCGGTTCTGCCAGACGGCACGCAAACCTATGCCGTGGGTGGGGCGAGTGCCGCCAATTTCGCTGATTGGTTCGCGGCGGGTGTCGATGGGTTCGGGATCGGATCAGCGCTTTACAAACCGGGGGCATCGGTGGACGACATCAAGGCACGCGCGAAAGACATCGTCGCGGCCTATGATGCGGGAAAACCCTGATGGCCAATATCTTCAGTTCAACAATCTGCACCCTTGGCGAGGGGCCACTTTGGCACCCAGAAGAACAGGTGCTTTACTGGTTCGACATCATTGGCAAACGGCTATACCGCCGCGACGGGTCGGATGAACAAAGTTGGGATTTTGACGAACATGTCTCGGCCGCCGGGTGGGTCGACGAAGGCGTTCTGCTGATTGCCAGCGAAACATCGTTGTCGGTATTCGACACGCAGACCGGAGAAAGCACTTATCTCCATCCGCTCGAATCCGACAATCCGGTTACGCGGTCAAACGATGGCCGCGCTGATCCGTGGGGTGGGTTCTGGATCGGAACAATGGGCAAGAACGCGGAACCGGGCGCGGGCGCGATCTATCGCTACTATGACGGCACCCTGACCAAGCTTTTCGACAAGATCACCATCTCTAACGCGATCTGTTTCGCGCCGGACCGCAGCCACGCGTTTTACACCGACACGCGCAAACGTAAGATCCTGAAGGTGGCGCTGGACGACGACGGTTACCCGGATGGCAAACCGATGCTGTTCACCGATCTGACCGACGAAGGCTTGAACCCAGATGGCGCTGTGGTCGATGCGGATGGCAATCTCTGGGTCGCGCAATGGGGCGCGTCACGGGTCGCGTGTTACGGCCCCGATGGCGTGTTGATCCGCGCGATAGCGGTTCCTGCATCGCAGACCAGTTGCCCTGCCTTCGGTGGGGCGGATCTGAGCACCCTCTACATCACCAGCGCCGCCGATGGGTTAAACCCGGCCAGCGACAGTGACGGAATGACATTCGCCGTCCCCTCAGGCACCAAAGGCCAGAAAGAACACCAAGTCATCCTATGAAACGTACGCTTGGCACCTGCTACTATCCTGAACACTGGCCGCGCGCGATCTGGGAAGAAGACGCGGCCCGCATGGCCGCGCTTGGCCTGACATGGGTCCGCATCGGCGAATTCGCATGGTCCCGGATCGAACCTGCGTCGGGCGATTTCCGCTGGGAGTGGCTGGACGAAGCGATCGAAGTTCTGGGCGCGGCAGGCCTCAAGGTTGTGCTGGGCACGCCCACAGCTACGCCACCGCGCTGGGTTTGCGACAAGCATCCTGACATGTTCGCGGTCGATGCGCAGGGCAAACCGCGCGGGTTTGGATCGCGCCGCCACTACTGCTTCAGCCACGAAGGCTATCTTGACGAATGCCGCCGCATCGTCACCGAGGTGGCCAAGCGCTATGGCCAGAACCCGCATGTCGCCGCATGGCAGACCGACAATGAATATGGTTGTCACGACACGATCCTGTCCTATTCGGATGCTGCCCATCAGGCGTTCCGGGGCTGGCTGCGCACGCGATATCCGGGGAAAGGCAATGACGGCGACATAGACGAGCTGAATGCCGCGTGGGGCAATGTGTTCTGGTCGATGGAGTATGACGAATTTGATCAGATCGACCTTCCCAACCTGACCGTGACCGAACCGAACCCGGCGCATGTTCAGGCGTTCCGCAGGTTCGCTTCCGAACAGGTGGTGCGCTTCAACCGGGCGCAGGTCGACATCATCCGCAAGTATTCCGATGCGCCGATTTCGCACAATTACATGGGCAGGATCACCGATTTCGACCATTTTGCAGTGGGCGAAGACCTCGAGATCGCGACATGGGACAGCTATCCGCTGGGCTTTCTCGAAGACCGCGTTGGTGCAACGGCAGAGGAACAGCGCCACTACGCCCGCCAAGGCGATCCCGACTTTCAGGCGTTCCACCATGACCTCTATCGCGCCGTGGGCAAGGGCCGATGGTGGGTCATGGAACAACAGCCTGGCCCGGTGAACTGGGCGCCCTACAACCCGGCACCTCTGCCGGGCATGGTGCGTCTTTGGACGTGGGAGGCGTTTGCCCATGGCGCCGAAGCGGTCTGCTACTTCCGCTGGCGGCAGGCGCCATTCGCGCAGGAACAACTGCACGCGGGCCTCTTGCGTCCCGACAGCGTGATCGCGCCGGGCTATGTTGAAGCCGAGCAGGTGGCACAGGAATTGGCCGATGCGCCTGACGTGTCTATTGCACAAACGCCCGTCGCGCTGATCTTCGACTACGACGCAGCCTGGGCGTGGGAGGTGCAGCCACAGGGGCAGGGCATGGACTATTTCGGTCTGGTCTTTGACCTCTACCGTGCGTTCAGGCGGGTGGGGGTGACGGTGGATATCCTGCCGCCGACGCAACGAGATTTCGGTGGGTATCGCGTGGTTGCCGCACCCGGGATGATGACCATGCCGGACGATCTCAAGACCGCATTGGCACAAAGCGATGCCGAGGTATTGATCGGCCCGCGCTCCGCCGCCCGCGATGGCGACTTTACGATCCCCGTACCGCTTCCACCCGCATGGCCGGGGCTGGATGTCACCGTGTCACGACTGGAAACCCTGCGACCCGACATGCCCATCCCAATCAGCGGTGGAGGTCACGTTAAGAACTGGTTTGAACATCTTGAAGGCCAAGCAGAAAGTCTGTTTTTAACAGAAGCTGGAATGCCGGTCGCGATGCGCTCTGGATCCATCACCTATTGTGGTGGTTGGGGGGATGATGCGTTTTTTGACCGTTTGGTAAAAGATATCTGCGACCGTGCTCGCGTGGACACCACAGTCATGCCGATGGGGGTCCGTCTGCGCGATACCGGGGCTGAACGGTTCTGGTTCAACCATAACCCGCATGATGTTGAAATCGATGGCGAAATTCTTGGTCCTGCCGGTGTGATCCGGCAGGTGAACGCCTAGCCCATCAGTTCGGACAGGTGGGCTGCCGATCCGGTAAGGGCGGCGTAATCGTCATCGACCAGGTGCACTGGAAACTGCTCCATGAAGTCCGAGAAACGTCCTTTGTCGTGGAACGCCTCCTGAAAGCCCAGACGCAGCAAATGTGGCGCAAAGTGGCGTGCAACACCGCCGATCAGGTAGATACCGCCAAACGGCAAATGCACCAGCGCCAGATTGCCCGCTGCGCGGCCCAGCATGCGAATAAACACCCGTGCCGCGTCTTGCGCGATCTTGCTGGAACCGTCATTCACCGCTTGCATGATCCCGCCTGCGTCAAGTGGGGCCGTGATACCTGCCTCGTCGCAAAGCCATTCGTAGACCCGTTCAAATCCGCGCCCCGACAGTACGTCTTCGAAACCCGGTGTGCCGTGTTTGCGCGCGATCCAGTCCAAAAGCCGCAATTCGTCGTCGTTCTGCGCGGGCAGGGACACATGTCCAGCCTCGGACGGGGGCACAAGCGTGCGATCCCCAAGACGGTACACGGCGGCTGCGTTCATACCAGTGCCTACACCGATCACCAAACGCGCCGCGTGATCCCCAGCGGTCTGGCCCGGTAGGATGGTTTGCAGCACATCGGGTGTCAGCAGGTCCAGTGCATGACCCTGTGCCTGCAGGTCGTTCAGCACCGCCACCGTGCCAGCGCCTGTGGCTTCGGCCACCGACGCGCGATCGACGGTCCAGCTAAGGTTCGTCAATTCGCCAACCCCGTCACGCACCGGCCCGGCCATCGCCACGCAGGCGGCATCCGGCACCACGGTCTGATCCGCCATATAGGCCCGCAGCACCGACAGCAGATCGGGATGTTCGGCATTGCGAAAGCGTTTGATCGTGTCCGTTCGGACTTTAGCGCCGTCAGTAAGGGCGACACGGGTGTTCGTGCCACCAAGATCGGCGACCAATGCAGTCAGGGTCGTGGTGTTGGTCATGTCAGGTCCCGGTCAACGCGGATTTGAGCGCGTGATAGGAGGATTTGGGCGTGCGGTCCAGAGTTTCGAAATCCACATGCACCAGACCAAAGCGTTTCTCGTACCCCAACGCCCATTCGTAATTGTCCATCAGCGACCAGATGAAATAGCCGTTCACTGGTGCGCCGTCGGCAATTGCACGCTGCACGGCGGCAACATGTTGGTTAAGGTAGTCGATACGTCCGGGGTCATTCACCACACCGTTTTCGGTCACGTCCGGTGATGCCATTCCATTTTCGGTCACGTAAAGTGGCAGATCGCCGGTATAGTCGCGCGCGGTACGGGTGAGGAACTTGTAAAGGCCATCGGGGTAGATCTCCCAATCCATAAAAGTCTTGGGCAGCGGGCCTTCGACCTCGTGATGGCTGGGCCACGGACCATCATTCGGCGCAATGATCTTGCGGGTGTAATAGTTGATCCCGCACCAGTCGAGAGGGCTTTGGATAACAGCGAAATCGTCCTGCCAGCCCTTGGGCATATGCGGCTCCAGCCCCTCCATCACGTTCTCAGGATACTGGCCCTTGAACACACCCGACATGAAGAAGTGGTTGTAATAACCGTCATACAGCGCTGCCGCCTTCTGCGCGGCCTCGCTGTCATCGGCAGGGGTTGCCCATTCCATGTTGAACACACCACCAAGATTGCCCATGCCCAAACCGCGCATAGCCTGAATGGCTGTGCCATGCGCCTTAAGCACGTGGTGCATTGCGCCCGCCGTCGCACGGATGTCGCGCAGGCCGGGGGCGTGGTGGCCAAGGAAGTGCGACAGCCAGCCAACGCACCAAGGCTCGTTTATGGGGGCGACCGAATACATACGATCACCGATCCGGCCCATGATCACCTCGGCAAAATCGCCGAACCACTTGGGAAGGTCCGGATTGCGCCAGCCCCCCAGATCCGCCAGCGCCACGGGCAGTTCCCAATGGTAAAGCGTTGCGCAGGGTTTCAGTCCGCGCTCCAGCATCGCGTCGGTCAGGCGGTCGTAGAAATCCAGACCTTCGGGGTTGGGCGCACCACGTCCCTCGGGCATCACCCGTGCCCAGCTTGTCGAAAAGCGGTAAGCATCGAACCCGGCAGCTTGGACGAGGTCCAAGTCCTCGGCAAAGCGATGGTAATGATCGCATGCGCGATCGCCATTTTCGGCGCGCACCACGTTTCCCGGCGTTGCCGCGAAGGTGTCCCAATGGGTCTTGCCTGCGCCGCCAAAGGCGTGACCTTCGATTTGGTAACTGGATGTGGCCGAGCCAAACAAGAAGTCGTCAGGAAAGTCCTGCCGTGTAAAGTTCAACATGTTGAATCCTTCAGGTTGCAGCGGGTCCGGTGGACCGGCCGATGATCAGTTCCGCCTCCAGCAGTCGCGACTTGGGCGCGTTTCTGGGGCTTGAGATCAGCGAGAGCAGCATTTCGGCAGCTTCGGTGCCAGCAAAACGCACAGAGGATCGCAGTGCGGTGAAAATCGGCACGTCATCCCCGTTTTCAAGATAACTCAGCGCATCGTCATGGGTGATGATCGACACATCGCGTGCGACAACCAGCCCGGCTTCGTGGATGGCGCGACGCACACCGTTTGCGGTGATGATCGATGAGCAGACAAAGGCGGTGGGTTTGTCTGTTCGCGACAGCATCTCTTTCGCGGCCCGATAGCCATAGACCTCGGTCATTTCTTCGCTGCGCATTAAGGTGGTTTCGATTGGAATGCCGTTTACCTGCAACGCAGTCTCGTAGCCTTTGCGCCGACGGAACGCGAAATCCATGTGTTCGAGCCCGTTCAGCAATGCGATCCGCTTATGCCCCAGTTCGATCAGGAATTGGGTGCCGCGCTCGAACGCGCCGCGATTGTTCACGTCGACCCAAGAATAGGGCAGGTTCACATCGGTTGATCGGCCGTGCACCACAAAGGGCAATCCGATCCGCGACAGAAGCGCAATGCGTTCATCGTTGATCATCGGGCCGTGAACGATGATTCCGTCCACCGTCCCGCGAGAGCGGATGTTTTGATATGCGCGGACCTCTTCTTGATCAGGGACAAGCGTCAACATCATGTCATAGCCTGCACGCGCATATGCTTCGCCCGCGCCTGCGATGAAGTCGCCAAAGACCGGGTTTACCATTTCGTGCTGGTTGGACACGGGAATCACATGACCAATTGCCAAAGCACGACCAGTGGCCAAGCCTTTGGCACGGAGGTTGGGGCGGTAATTTAGATCCTGTGCCGCTTTCAAAACGCGGTCACGCGTGTTCTCACTGACTTCGGGGTACCCATTTAGAGCACGACTCACCGTGGTCTGCGACAGTTTGAGGTGTTCCGAAAGTTGCTTGAGATTCACAGGATTTTCCAAAGCGCTTTGATTTTCGCTCTCAAATTAGACACAAAAATCAGAAAGTGAAAAGCCCCTTTACGCGCGCAAAATTTCTGCAAAGCAGCATAAAATATAAGAAATTTGCCAATTGCACCGGATTGACACGCGCTAACAAATCAGAGAGTTTCGGTTATCCAAAGCGCTTTGGGGTGATTCCGGCGCGGGGGATGAGACAGGCGCTGATAGGCGCAACTTGGGAGGTACCTCATGAAAAAGACGCTCACATCGAGTGTGGCAATTGGCGCGCTGTGTTCCAGCGCCGCATTTGCCGAAGATCTCACCGTATTCGGCCCGTGGCTTGGCCCGGATCAGGAATTGGTAGAAGCAGTTCTGTCCGACTTCGCAGAGAAGTCCGGCCATAACGTAAGCTATGTTGGCTCCGACAGCTTTGAGCAGCAGATCGTCGTTGATGCCGAAGCGGGTTCCGCGCCGAACGTTGCCGTATTCCCGCAGCCGGGTTTGGCGTCGGACATGGCCGCGCGCGGCTTCCTTGCCCCGCTGAAGGATGGCACTGCTGACTGGGTCCGCGATAATTATGCGGCTGGTCAGTCTTGGGTCGATCTGGGCAGCTATGCTGGTCCTGACGGGGCTGATAGCCTGTATGGGTTCTTCTACAAGGTCGATGTGAAGTCGCTGGTTTGGTACTCGCCCGAGAACTTTGAAGACGCGGGATACGAAATCCCGACAACTATGGAAGAACTGAAGGCGCTGACTGATCAGATCGTCGCCGACGGTGAAACGCCGTGGTGCATCGGTCTGGGATCTGGTGGTGCAACCGGTTGGCCGGCGACCGACTGGGTTGAAGACATGATGCTGCGTACCCAGCCGCCTGCCGTTTATGACCAGTGGGTTTCAAACGAGATCCCGTTCAATGACGAACGTGTGGTCGCGGCCATTGAAGAGTTCGGCGCGTTTGCCCGCAATGACGATTATGTTGCTGGTGGTGCAGGGGCCGTGGCATCGACTGATTTCCGCGACAGCCCCAAGGGTCTCTTTGCAGCACCGCCACAGTGCTACATGCACCGTCAGGCGTCATTCATTCCGGCATTCTTCCCGGAAGGTACTGAAATCGGCGCGGATGCGGATTTCTTCTACTTCCCGGCTTATGAAGGCAAAGACCTAGGCGCACCTGTATTGGGTGCGGGTACGCTTTGGGCGATCACCAACGAAAATCAGGCGGCACATGACCTGATTGAATACCTCCAGACGCCTGTCGCGCATGAAATCTGGATGGCGAATGGTGGCTTCCTGACACCGCACAAAGGTGTGGACCTGTCGAAGTTCTCGACCGAGGCGGCAGCGAATATGAACCAAATTCTGCTTGACGCGACCACGTTCCGCTTTGACGCATCTGATCTGATGCCGGGTGGTGTGGGTGCAGGTACGTTCTGGACCGGCATGGTTGACTACGCAGGTGGTAAGGACGCGGGCGATGTTGCCAGCGAAATCCAGTCAAGCTGGGACGCGCTGAAGTAAGGCCGTTTTGCGAAAATGCAGGGCTGCGCGGGTGATCGCGCAGCCCATACCCACAAAGCTGCAAAGCCAAGACCCGATTTAAGGGACCACCAGTGGCACACACTGGATCAGCAAACATTCTTGGGAGGGACAGATGAATCCCGCAATTCAAGGTCTGTTGACCATCGCCATCGGTGTTGGCGGCTGTCTGAGTTATTTCTACTTTTCCAACCAAATTCTGGACAAGGTGGTGTTTCCCGCCAAGGGCCCGAACGCGGGTAAGAACATCAATCGGGCCAATCTTGTGCGCCCGTGGCTGTTCTTGCTTCCGGCACTTTTGGCCTTGGGGTTGTACCTCGCATATCCGGTGGTCGAAACGATCCGCCTGTCGCTGACATCCCGCGAAACCCTGTCTGACGGCACAACGGTTTATAACTTTGTTGGCTTTGCAAATTACGTTCAGATGTCGGCTGATCCGAAATTCTGGGAAGCTTTGGTCAACAATATGTTCTGGCTGATCATTGTGCCTGCCATGTCAACGGCCTTTGGTCTTTTGGCCGCGCAACTGACCGACCGGATCGCGTGGGGCAATATCGCCAAGTCGCTGATCTTTATGCCGATGGCGATTTCCTTTGTTGGTGCCGCTGTGATCTGGAAACTGGTTTACGACGCGCGCCCGCCCGGCACAGAACAGATCGGCGTGCTGAACGCGGTCTATGTCTGGTTTACGGGCAATGACCCGCAACAATGGCTGACGACGCCATTCTGGAACAGTTTCCTGCTGATGATCGTCCTGATCTGGATTCAGACAGGCTTTGCCATGGTGATCCTGTCCGCTGCGCTGCGTGGCATCCCAGAAGAAACCATCGAAGCAGCCATCGTAGACGGGGCCAACCCGTTTCAGATCTTCTTCAAGATCAAGATGCCGCAGATCGCAGGGACCATTGTGGTGGTCTGGACGACGATCACGCTTGTGGTGCTCAAGGTTTTCGACATCGTATTCGCCATGACCAACGGCCAATGGGGCACGCAGGTTCTGGCCAATTACATGTTCAACCAATTGTTCGTCGCCCGTGACTGGGGCGTAGGGTCGGCCAGTGCGATGGTGATCATGCTGCTGGTGACGCCGATCCTTTATTGGAACGTGCGTAACGCGCGCAAAGAAATGCGCTGAGGGAGATCAGGACAATGGACAATATCGCTGGTACCAAATCCTCTCTTACATGGGCGGTTCACATTTCGGTCGCGGCGCTTGTAGCGCTCTGGCTTTTCCCGACGGTGGGGCTATTCGTGTCGTCATTCCGCACGGCGGACCAGATTGCCACGTCTGGCTGGTGGAAGGCTCTGTTCCCCACGGAACAAAGCCTGACGCTGCGCACCGCCGATCCTGACACACAGACGCTGGTCGATGGGGTCTACGTGATCGAGGGCAATCTGTTCACAGGCGAAGACCTGTCAGAAGACATCGACATGTCAGCTTGGGGCACCTCGTCGCGTGATGTCGGTGCCTATGCGCCCGGCGACATGGCCGAGCTGCGCGACGGCGAGCGGATCACCGTTCAGGCAAATGGGGATTATCGGCTTGAAAGCCCGGTTCAGATGGAGGGCAGCCGGGGGCAGCGGGTTTTCGTGACTGCGGAACTGCCACCGGATTTCACGCTTGAGAATTATCAACAGGTTCTATTCTCGGGCAACGCGACCGACAGCATGGCCAAGGCATTCTTTAACACGCTGACCGTGACCATCCCGGCGACCATCATTCCCATCGTGGTCGCGGCGTTTGCGGCCTATGCGCTGGCATGGATGGATTTTGCAGGTAGGGCGCTTTTGATCGCCATCGTGGTTGGTCTGTTGGTGGTGCCGCTGCAATTGGCGCTGATCCCGCTGCTGAAGCTGCATTTGGGGATTGGCATCGGCAAAGGCTATCTAGGCACATGGCTGGCGCATACCGGGTTCGGTCTACCCTTGGCGATCTATCTCTTGCGCAACTACATGGTCGGTCTGCCACGGGACATTATCGAAAATGCGCGAGTTGATGGCGCGACCGAGTTCCAGATTTTCGTCAAGATCATACTGCCGCTGTCATTCCCGGCGTTGGCCAGTTTTGCAATCTTCCAGTTCCTCTGGACATGGAATGATCTGCTGGTGGCCAAGGTGTTCCTGATCGACGCCACGGGGCAGACCACGGTCATGACGAACCAGATCGTCGAACTTCTGGGTACACGCGGCGGCAATTGGGAAATCCTTGCCACTGCAGCATTCGTCTCCATCGCGGTGCCGCTTTTGGTGTTCTTCGCGATGCAGAAATACCTCGTGCGCGGCCTTCTGGCCGGATCGGTAAAATAACGCGTTCCGCCCATACGGCGGGGCCAAATCTCACAACGCATCTGCGGGTGCGGATGCAAGGAAAACAGGACGATGAACGTGGCAAACACTCTGGCCGCAGAAAACCCCGCCGTAGACAACGACTGGTGGCGCGGAGCGGTGATCTACCAGATCTATCCGCGCAGCTTTCAGGACAGCAATGGTGATGGCGTTGGCGATCTTTTGGGTATCGCGCACAGGCTGCCCTATGTGGCGTCACTTGGTGTTGATGCCATCTGGATCAGCCCTTTCTTCACCTCACCGATGAAGGACTTTGGCTACGACGTCAGTGATTATTGCGATGTAGACCCGATGTTCGGGTCGCTCGCGGATTTCGACGTTCTGGTGCAGACTGCGCACCGTCTTGGCATCCGCGTGATGATTGACCTCGTGCTGTCGCACACATCAGATCAGCACCCGTGGTTTCAAATCAGCCGCTCTAGCCGCGACAACGACAAAGCGGATTGGTATGTCTGGTCTGAACCGAAAGAAGACGGCACACCGCCCAACAACTGGCTGTCGATCTTTGGCGGTTCGGCCTGGCAATGGGATGCACGCCGCGAGCAGTATTACCTGCACAACTTCCTGACCTCGCAGCCTGATCTGAACTTTCACAACCCGGACGTGCAGCAGGCGCTTTTGGATGTGACCCGGTTTTGGCTGGATCGGGGTGTCGATGGGTTCCGCCTGGATACGATCAACTTCTACTTCCACGACAAAGAATTGCGCAGCAACCCGGCGCTACCGAAGGAAAAGCGCAACGCGAATATCGCACCGTCGGTGAACCCGTATAACCATCAGGAACATCTGTATTCCAAGAACCAGCCTGAAAACTTTGCCTTCCTTGAACGGTTCCGCGCGCTGCTGGATGAATACAACGGCACCACATCAGTGGGCGAAGTGGGCGACGCGCAGCGCGGGCTCGAAATCATGGGCGAATACACCAAGGGCGAAAACCGTGTGCACATGTGCTACGCGTTTGAATTCCTATCGGGTGTGGAACCCACTGCCGACCGCTTTGTCGAGGTGCTGGGCCATGTGGACGAAGTGGCCTCAGACGGCTGGGCTTGCTGGGCATTCTCCAACCATGATGTGACACGCCATGCATCGCGCTGGAACCTGTCACCTGCAGCGCAACGGCAGTTTGCCACGCTGATGATGTGCCTGCGTGGATCTGTGTGCATTTACCAAGGCGAAGAACTGGGCCTGCCGGAAGCCGAGGTTGGGTTTGAAGACCTGCAAGACCCCTACGGCATCCAATTCTGGCCGGAATACAAAGGCCGCGACGGATGCCGCACGCCGATGGTGTGGGAACCATCGAACCAGAATGGCGGGTTCTCAGCAGGTCAACCATGGCTGCCGGTCAGTCATGATCACCTGAACCGCACCGTGTCGCACCAAGAAGATGATCCGGCCGCGATCCTGCACCATTATCGGCGGGCCATTGCCTTTCGCCACGCGCAACCCGCGCTGTCCAAGGGCGACCACGACGGTGTGAAAAACACGGACACAATTGTGCATTTCACACGCAGCCATGAAGGGTCGACGGTTTTTTGCGCCTTTAACCTAAGCGACCAGCCCGCGACGATGGACATGCCATCTGGCAACTGGGCGCAGATCGGTCTGGAACTGGGGAGCGCCGGACCGCAAGCAGACGGCAAATTGCATCTTGGCCCGTGGCAGCCTTGCCTCGCGCTGAAAATGAATTCCTGACAAAACAGGATTAGGGAGGGACAGTCATGGCCAATTTGAAGCTGACCGATGTCGAAAAGACCTATGCCGGCGCGGTCAACGTGCTTAACAACATCAACCTCGACATCCAGCAGGGTGAACTGATCGTCTTTGTCGGCCCATCCGGCTGTGGCAAGTCCACGCTGTTGCGGATGATCGCCGGGCTGGAAAAGATCACCGGCGGCACGCTCGAAATTGATGGGCAAGTCGTCAACGACATGCCCCCCGCGATGCGCGGCATTGCCATGGTGTTCCAGTCTTACGCGCTGTACCCGCACATGACGGTGCGCGAAAACATGCAATTCGCGCTTAAGATCGCCAAGAAACCACAGTCCGAGATTGACGAGGCGGTGAACCGCGCCGCCAAGATGCTGCAACTCGATCCCTATCTCGACCGTCTGCCCAAGGCCTTGTCTGGTGGTCAGCGTCAGCGTGTCGCGATTGGCCGGTCGATTGTGCGCGATCCCAAGGTCTATCTGTTCGATGAACCGCTCTCGAACCTCGATGCGGCGCTGCGTGTCGCCACCCGGATCGAGATTGCGCAGCTCAAGGAACAGATGCCCGAAAGCACGATGATCTACGTGACCCATGATCAGGTCGAAGCGATGACACTTGCCTCCCGCATTGTCGTTTTGGCCAACAAGGGGATCGCGCAGGTCGGGGCACCACTTGAGCTGTACGAACGACCCAACAGCGAATTCGTGGCGCAGTTCATCGGATCACCGTCGATGAACCTGCTTCCGGGTGAAATCGTTGGCACTGGCGCGCAAACCACCATCAAGATGGTCGGCGGCGGCACTGCGGTGTCGGATTACCCGACCACCGATGCTGATATGGGCCTCAAGGTGAATGTCGGCGTCCGCCCAGAGGATTTCCTCGAAACTGCTGGTGATTACATTTTTGAAGGCAAGGTGAACATCACCGAAGCATTGGGCGAAGTGACGTTGCTGTATTTCGAACAGCAAGGAGACGCCCATGCGGTGATCGGCAAACTGCCGGGAATCCACGCAGGACTGCGCGGCAAATCGGTCAAACTGAGCGCGTCACCGGACAAGGTGCACGTGTTCCACAACGGCGTTTCGCTCTTGTACCGGTAATCAGTGCACGAGGTTTGTAGTGGCGGGCTCGGGTTCTTCTGGGGCCGTTCGCATTTCTTTTGAGTGAGGCAGGGTGTTCCTCATTTGTTCTGTTTTTTCGATTGGAGAAACTCGGACCATCCCCTATGTGTTAACCAACCGTATCGGGGGACATGATGGCCGAGCTTAAAAACATCGAAGTGCGTGGAGCGCGCGAGCACAACCTCAAAAACATCGACGTGGATATTCCGCGCGATCAGCTTGTGGTGATTACGGGGCTGTCCGGATCGGGCAAGTCGTCGCTTGCGTTTGACACGATCTACGCCGAAGGCCAGCGCCGCTATGTGGAATCCTTGTCGGCCTACGCCCGTCAGTTTCTTGATATGATGGAAAAGCCGGATGTGGACCACATCTCGGGCCTGTCGCCGGCCATTTCGATTGAACAGAAAACCACGTCCAAGAACCCGCGCTCGACGGTTGGTACTGTCACAGAAATCTACGACTACATGCGCCTTTTGTTCGCGCGGGTGGGTACCCCCTACAGCCCTGCCACCGGCCTGCCCATTGAGGCGCAGCAGGTGCAGGACATGGTCGACCGCGTCATGGCGATGGAAGAGGGCACACGCGCCTATCTTCTGGCGCCAATCGTGCGCGACCGCAAAGGGGAATACCGCAAGGAGTTTCTGGAACTGCGCAAGCAGGGGTTTCAGCGTGTGAAAGTGGATGGGCAGTTCTACGAACTGGACGAACCGCCCACACTCGACAAGAAGTTCCGCCATGACATCGACGTAGTTGTTGACCGTCTGGTTGTGAAAGAGGGGCTTGAGACGCGCCTTGCGGACAGTTTCCGCACCGCGCTCGATCTGGCCGATGGCATCGCAATTCTTGAAACCGCACCAAGTGAGGGCGAACCAGAACGGCACACGTTCTCGGAAAAATTCGCATGTCCCGTCAGTGGCTTCACCATTTCCGAAATCGAACCGCGTCTATTTTCATTCAACGCCCCGTTTGGGGCATGTCCCGATTGTGATGGCCTTGGCGTTGAGCTGTTTTTTGACGAACGGCTGGTCGTGCCCGATGCCACGCTCAAGATCGCCGATGGAGCGCTGGCCCCATGGCGCAAAGGGAAATCGCCGTATTTCCTGCAAACCATTGAATCGCTGGCCAAACACTATAAATTCAACAAGAATTCCCGCTGGAAAGATCTTGATGCGCATATCCAGCAGGTCTTCCTCTATGGCTCGGGCGACGAAGAAATCCCGTTCCGCTATGACGAAGGCGGCCGCGTCTACCAGGTGACCCGCACCTTCGAAGGTGTGATCCCGAACATGGAACGCCGCTACCGGGAAACGGACAGCAACTGGATCCGCGAAGAGTTCGAGCGCTACCAGAACAACCGGTCCTGCGGCACCTGCGGCGGATACCGTCTCAGGGAAGAGGCGCTGGCGGTCAAAATCGCAGGCGTCCATGTCGGGCAGGTCGTTCAGATGTCCATCAAGGAAGCGTTCGACTGGTGTAATACGGTGCCCGAACACCTGACCAACCAAAAGAACGAGATTGCCAAGGCGATTCTCAAAGAAATCCGTGAACGGCTGGGCTTCCTCAACAATGTTGGCCTTGAATACCTGACGCTGTCCCGCAACGCCGGCACGCTGTCGGGCGGCGAAAGCCAGCGTATTCGTCTGGCGTCGCAGATCGGGTCTGGTCTAACTGGCGTTCTTTACGTGCTGGACGAGCCATCCATCGGCCTGCATCAGCGTGACAATGATCGTCTTCTGGGAACGCTGAAATCCCTGCGGGATCAAGGCAATACAGTGATCGTGGTCGAACATGACGAAGAGGCGATCCGCGAGGCGGATTACGTCTTTGACATCGGCCCCGGTGCGGGGGTGCATGGCGGACAGGTGGTCAGCCACGGCACGCCGAAACACGTCGCCGAAGACCCCGCATCGCTCACCGGTCAATACCTGTCGGGCGCACGGGAAATCGCAGTACCAACCGAGCGGCGTAAAGGCAAAAAAGGCAAATCCATCAAAGTGGTCAAGGCGACCGGCAACAACCTTCAGAACGTGACCGCCGAATTCCCTTTGGGCAAATTCGTTTGCGTCACCGGCGTGTCCGGTGGCGGCAAGTCTACGCTGACGATTGAAACGCTTTTCAAAACCGCCTCCATGCGCCTGAACGGTGCGCGCCAGACGCCCGCACCGTGCGAGACGATCAAGGGGTTAGAACATCTGGACAAGGTGATCGACATTGACCAGCGCCCGATTGGCCGGACACCACGGTCCAACCCGGCAACATATACCGGTGCGTTTACCCCGATCCGCGACTGGTTCGCCGGACTGCCCGAAGCCAAGGCGCGGGGCTACAAGCCCGGTCGCTTCAGTTTTAACGTCAAAGGTGGTCGCTGCGAGGCGTGTCAGGGTGACGGCGTCATCAAGATCGAAATGCACTTCTTGCCCGACGTTTATGTTACCTGCGAAACCTGTAAAGGCGCGCGCTACAACCGCGAAACGCTAGAGATCAAGTTCAAGGGCAAGAGCATTGCCGATGTTCTCGACATGACTGTCGAGGACGCGCAGGAGTTCTTCAAGGCCGTGCCAAGTATCCGCGAAAAGATGGACGCCCTGGTGCGTGTCGGTCTCGGATACATTAAGGTAGGTCAACAAGCGACGACGCTTTCAGGTGGCGAGGCGCAGCGCGTGAAGCTGTCGAAAGAACTGGCAAAACGGTCCACGGGCCGCACACTTTACATTCTTGATGAGCCGACAACTGGCTTACATTTCGAGGATGTACGCAAGCTTCTTGAAGTGTTGCATGAACTTGTGGATCAAGGAAATTCAGTCATCGTGATTGAACACAATCTTGATGTGATCAAGACGGCAGACTGGCTGATCGACATCGGTCCCGAAGGTGGTGATGGCGGTGGGCAAATCGTGGCAACGGGAACACCTGAAGAGGTGGCAGAAGTGCCCGAATCCCATACTGGACACTATCTCAAACCAATGCTGAGCGCGAAAAAACCTCTTGCGGCAGAGTGATCGCTTATGCGGCGCGGGCTTGTAGGGCCTGCGCCTCATAGGATTTCAGAATTGGCCGTGCGGCTTCCCAACCGGCGGTGTCGATATCGGCCAGTTCCGGGAACAGTGTGATGATCTCGGCGCACGACTCGTCAGGGAACGTGTATCGCATCATCGGGCCCGGCAAATAGCTTTCTGACAGCAAACCGCTGGAGGTCAGGATATTGTGCTGATCAAACAGAAGGTGGACGTAGGTCACGGTGTCCTCGGTTTCCTCGCGGCGCACGGTTTTGCCGTTCACAAGGTCCTTTGCTTTCACGAACACTTCGGACTCGCCAAACAAAAGTTCGGCCCAGACATCGCGCACCAACACACGATGTTGCTGTGACAAAAGAACATCCGTCTGCGCGCCATAACTTCCTGCGCAAATACGAATTGGCGCAAAGTTGTCCTTTGCTTCAATCGCGCGTGACCCGGCCCAACGGATAGGCTGCGCGCCGTTGTCCAGTGTCAAAACAAGATCACCGGGCCGCAGGTCCTCGACAGGTACAGGACCTGTCGGCGTGTCGATCAAAGTTCCCGCGACAAAGCAGGGAAGCTGATTGATCTGAACAATTCCTGTGTCGTCCTGTCCGACACCGTTGTTGATCGTATAGGTGAAATACGCTGTCTCGACATCGCCATCGGACAACACTGTCAGCGTGCCATCAGCATTCAGAGTGACAGTCTGACCCGAGGTCAGCGTGACCGACCCGCCGGGGCCAACAGCCACGCCGTTGATATGCGTCACGGTCAACGTGCCAGCCGTCGTGCTGTCATTGCCCATGACATTGATGGTTTTTGAGCTGTTCAGCCCGATATTGGCGCTGTCATCTTGCGCGATGATGGACGATTGGATCGAGCCACCCGCAATCAGGAAATTGGTGTCATAGTTGGGGTCCGACGTATCTGCCACACCCAGCTTGATGGTGTTGGGAACGCCGGAGTTTACGGGTGCGATAAAGGTCAATGTGACCGTCAAACCATCCATTTCGGTGTTGAACTGGTCGCTTGTGTTATCTTTGTAAAGGTTCGGTGTCGTCGCACTGTTGATATTGCCGATCGATGCCTGACCGTTGCCAACCGATACAGTGGCTTCAACACCATTGACCCAAACGCCTACGGTATCGAGAAAAGTTGAGTTGACGAATTCTGGGTATTCGTCAGAGCCGATAACGAAATCGACGGTGATAAAATCACCAGTGGGAGTAAACACCACCTCAAGGAACGCGGCATCAAACGTATTGCGGCCTGCCAGAGTGTTGAAGTCGCTGTCAAAGTTAACGCCAGACGTATTGGTGCCAGTCGAGCCGCTGATATTGGTGTTCAGTGTACCCGAGTTATTGGTGAAATCGGTGACAAGCCCGGTGGACATGATGACGCCCGTATCGCCAGGCACAACGCCTGGTGAAATCGCATCGCCATTGCTGTAGATTCCCGAAGATAGAGGGTCGCCAGAGTAAGTGGCGCTGGTAACTGTTACGCCGGTTCCAAAAATGGCGTTGGCCATTTGCAGTGCCGTAGCACCGGTGTTGATAGGAAGTTCCTGCGCGATAGGCATTTTGCCACCCTGCCGTTAACCAAGTTCTTCCTTGGTTTTGCCCCGACAAGGCGGCGATCTTTTGTAGCAACGTGGTTAACTTTGGGGCATTTCTTTTGTTATTTTTTACTATCTTTAGATAAATAAGGCAGCTATCCGCGCCCGCGTTTTTCGAACCTTGGCAACATCGCGGAAAAGTCGCGCCCTTGTCCGTCTTCCTCTTCGACAAATCGACGGTAAAGGTCTGTCGCGGCCTGACCAAGGGGGGTGTCTGCATCTGCCGCATCAGCGGCTTGCTGGCTTAATCGCAGGTCTTTCAGCATCAATTCTGCCGCAAAACCTGGGATATAATTGTTATCTGCCGGGCTTTTGGGGCCGATGCCGGGGGCGGGGCAATACGCGTTCATCGACCAGCTGTAACCTGATGAGGTGCTCACCACATCGAACATCGCTTGCCGATCAAGACCCAGCTTATCCGCCAGCGCAAAGGCTTCGCAGGTGGCAATCATCGTCACGCCAAGGATCATATTATTGCAAATCTTGGCGGCTTGGCCGTTGCCCGAGGGGCCACAATGGACCGATTTTTGCCCCATTATATCAAACAGGGGCAGGGCGGTTTGATACGCCTCGTCGGAACCACCAACCATAAAGGTCAACGTGCCAGCAGTCGCACCCCCGATCCCACCTGATACTGGCGCATCCAGTGGTAGCAAACCAGTTGCCTCAGCGTCGGACGCCACAGTACGGGCACTGTCTACATCCACGGTCGAACAATCCAGCAGAACCGCACCTTTGCGCATCGCTGGAATGATTTGGGCGGCAACAGCACGAAGGATCTCACCATTAGGCAACATGGTGATGACTAAGTCCGCGTCGTCCGCGGCCTCTGCTGCCGTGCGCGCGTTTGACACACCATTCACGGTGACCGTCGCCATGTCATAGCCAGTTACGTCATGCCCCGCCTTGGCAAGATTGGCCGCCATTGGCGCGCCCATATTCCCAAGCCCGATAAACCCGATTTTCATCGCTCGCTCCTCCGTTCGAAAGTCACTTGTTCGCCGTCTACTGGTTGCAGCATGACAGCCACGTCAGCATCGCAAACCCCGCCAAGATCATGCGACCATTTTGGGGATTTGTCTTTGTCGATGATCGCCGCACGAATGCCTTCGATAAAGTCACCATGCTCCATCGACCGTGAGGTGAAGCGGTATTCCATCTGCAAGGCCTGTCTCATATCGCTTTGATCTGCGCGAAGCCGGTGTAGGATTGCCACTGTGCAAGCCAGCGACAGAGGCGCGCTGCGGCTTAATCTAGCAAGAGCGTCTTGCGCAAAGTCACTGGTGTCCGCGCGCAGTGTTTCCACAATCTCGCTCAAAGTGTCTCCAGCGAATAGGTCGTCAATCTTTTCCCGCGCTTCCTTCAGACGTGCGTTGGGTGCAGGTCGGGTGGCCATGGTCAGCGCGGCCAGATCGCCTTCGGTACATAGATTTGCCTTGATGCTGTCCCAGTTGTCTTCTGGGACGTAAAGGTCGGCAAACCCCACATGAATCGCATCACCCGGTCCCATGCGATCCGTGGACATGCCAAGGTATTCCCCCAGATGCCCGGGCGCGCGGGCGAGCAAATAAGACCCGCCGACATCCGGGATCAGGCCGATCCCGCATTCCGGCATGGCGATCTTGGAACTGTCGCCCACAACCCGATGCGAACCGTGACAACCGACGCCAACACCACCGCCCATGGTAAAACCTTGAAGAAAGCTCACCACGGGTTTGGGGTATTCAGCAATCAGCGCGTTCATCCGATATTCATCGCGCCAGAAGCGTTGACCATATGCATAGTCACCCGCAGTTCCAGTGGCGTACATTTCGGCAATGTCACCGCCCGCGCAAAACGCTTTCTCGCCCATCGCATCAATCAAGACAAGCTTGACCGTGGGATCAGCGCGCCAGTCCCAAAGGGCGTCTTCAATGGCAAGACACATGTCGTAAGTCAGCGCATTCAGTGCTTTTGGCCGGTTCAGGGTGATGCGGCCTGCATGGCCGTCCTTGCGAATGTCAATGTCGGTCATATCGGTCTGCTTTCGCGTGTCTTATGAGGGGGAAGGGGGCACTGCCCCCGTCCGCCGCTGAAGGACTCCCCCGAGGTATTTCGAGCCCAAAGAAGCCAGAGGGTCAACGCGCCAGCATCTGACGCGCTACGATCAAGCGCATGATCTCGTTCGTGCCCTCAAGGATCTGATGGACGCGCAGGTCTCGGACCAGTTTCTCAATCCCGTAATCCGCCAAATAGCCATAGCCACCGTGCAATTGCAGGCATTGATCCACAACCTTGGACCCGGTTTCGGTGACGAATTTCTTGGCCATTGCGCAGAACTTGGTGGCGTCGGGCGCACCGGTGTCCAGTTTCCACGCCGCCTGTCGCAGAAAGGTGCGCGCAGCCTGCAATTCGATCTCCATATCCGCAAGTCGGAACTGTAGCGCCTGAAACTGGTCGATGGATTTCCCAAATGCTTTGCGCTCGGCCATATAGGCAAGGGTAGACGTCAGGCCTGTTTGCGCCGCCCCCAACGAACATGCCGCGATGTTAAGCCGTCCGCCGTCCAGCCCACCCATCGCGTATTTGAAACCGTGGCCTTCTTCTCCCAGCAGGTTCTCAGCCGGGATTCTGCAATCGTCGAATTGCACCTGCCGCGTCGGCTGCGACCGCCAGCCCATCTTGTCCTCAAGTCCGCCGAAACTTAACCCCGGTGTTCCGTCCTCAATCAGAACTGCGGACACGCCCTTGGGCCCGTCTTCACCCGTGCGCACCATGGCGACATAGAGATCAGAATAGCCACCGCCCGAGATGAACGCCTTGGTGCCATTTAGCGTGTAGCCTTCGTTGCTGCGCTCGGCCCGTGTTTTCAGCGCTGCCGCGTCCGATCCGCTTCCGGGTTCGGTAAGGCAATAGCTTAGCACAGTTTCCATGGTCATTGCCTTGGGCAATACGCGCGCCTTCATGGCATCATCGGCAAAGCTGTCGATCATCTTGGCGCACATGTTGTGGATCGACAGAAAGGCTGCGACAGACGGGCAGGCCATCGACAGCGCTTCAAACACCAGAGTCGCGTCCAGACGGCTTAGTCCCGAACCGCCGCTGTCCTCGGACACGTAAAGTCCCGCAAAGCCCAGCTCTCCCAGTTGCGGCCACAGGTCTTTCGGAATCGTGCCTTGTGCTTCCCAGTCGCGGGCAAAGGGTGCGATATGCTCCTGCCCAAAGGCATAAGCCATGTCGAAAATCGCGGATTGTTCTTCTGTGAGGGCAAAATCCATCGCGTCGCTCCTCCCGTTGGATACGTGAATTGAACAAGTGTTTAATTGCCAACTGTTTCAGGACTTTTGCAAGACGTCAAAGGCCGTCGTGAAATGCCTCGACCAAATGGCCGACAACGGCTTGCATCTGCCCGTCACCGTCTTTGCCCGCTGCTTTGGCCTCGGCAGCTACTGCACGCTGGCGGGTGGTCGCGTTGCCCTTTGCCACAATCTCGCGGCTGTGCTCCAGTTCGCGATAGCAGCGCAGAATGCCCGCATCTTCTTCGACCAATCCAATGAGCTCCTCAGTCAGTTCCGCCATCGGAACGATCTCACCACGGCCAAAGTCGATCAGCCCATCGCTCACCCCATAGCGTTGCGCCCTCCAGCGGTTTTCGCTGATCAGGAACGGATCATACCGCCGCCAGCGCTGGTTGCGCACCCGCAAGCGCCAGAGCATCCGCATCAGGCACTGGTTGATCGCCGCCAGAGTCAGTGTGTCCTCCAGCCGGGGTTGCACGTCCATAATGCGGGTTTCCAGCGTCGGAAAGGAATGGGACGGGCGCAAATCCCACCAAATCTTCGAGCTGTCCTCAATCACACCCAGATCGACCAGCACTTGCACCGATCGTTCATATTCAGACCAATTATCAAAGGTCGGCGGCAAGCCTGTGCGAGGCAGGTTGTCGAACACCGATATCCGGTATGACGCCAGCCCGGTGTCTTCGCCCTGCCAGAAAGGCGATGAGGTGGACATCGCAAGCAGATGCGGCAGGAAATACGCCATCTGTCCCATCAGATCGGCCCGCAGCGCATCGTCGTCCAGCCCGACATGCACATGCATCCCGCAGATCAGCATGCGCCGAACCACACCGCCTAACGCGTCCTGCAAGGCGTTGTAGCGGTCCTTGTTGGTGTGGTGCTGGTTCTTCCAATCACCGAACGGATGACACGACGCCGCAATCGGCGCGAGGTTATAGGCCTTTGCACAACGGGCAACGGTGCTGCGCAGGCGTTTAAGGTCTTCGCGCGCCTCGTTGATGTCGGCGCACACCTTGGTGCCGATTTCTATTTGGCATTGCAGAAACTCGGGGCTGACCTGGCTTTCCAGCTCGTTGGCACAGGCCTCCATCAATCCCTCGGGGGCTTGGGCCAGTGCCATACTGTCAAGATCGACGAGCAGGTATTCCTCTTCGATCCCGATGCTGAATGCCGGTTCGCACATGGCCGACCCCCTTACCGCTTTCCCAAGTCTTGCATCATGCGGAACGAAACACAAAGTATTGTGCTATCCTGCTGATCTGGATGCGCTAAGCCGGAAAACTCAGATTGCCCGAAGAGACGCTGTCGAGCACGGACATCATTGTTGTGATCCTGTGCGCGTCGAGCGGATTTGCAGTTCCTGCAGGCAAGGTGATGACATCGCCGTAATGGATGCCAGTATTGCTGACAACATCGGTGCTAAGGCGATAATTCTTGCCTTTTGCAATACTGAACGCCGATTGCACATCGCGTAATGCCTGTCTTGGGTTGGTGATTGCACTGGCCACCGCGCCCGCAGCCCGGGCCTGCACCGCAAAGTAGTTCGCCTGCCACATGTTACGCGACGCAAGAATGGCGACACCGGGCGCGTTGAACGTAACAAAAGGCAGACCCATCCGGGACCCAACCACCTGTGCCACAGCACCGCCCAACGAGTGGCCGGTTACAAAAACTTGGCCGTGGGACTGCACACCGGCTGCAATGGCTTCTCCGATTGGATACATCGCGGTGTTCATGCCGAGTGTCAGCTGCGCATCTTCGACAAGGTCAGACGCGTTGTCCGTGCCACGAAAGGCCACCACGAACACGCTGCCATCCGTATAGATCACGGTGCGAAGCCCGGAATTTGGTTCGTACAAGGGGTCTGCCGCAGTCCAGCGAGGTACGGTAGGGTTGGCATCATAGGCGCCACTGGACATGCGGGCGTAATCGGAAATAGTAGGCATTTCAACAATCCTGATCTTCGATAATAGGTAGAACAGTACAGCAATCGAAGGAAAAATTAACTGCTTCTTGTTGATTGATCGATTTACCACGACCAGAATGACGCATTAACAGGTTTTGCATCTCCTTGATTGTGCGGTCCTTTTATCGGAACGCATGGACGTTGCAAAACGGTTGGTCTAAATCTTACGGACCTTCTTACCTGCACTGCGCCCGCCCATACGGGGCGCCGCAATTTTCGAAGCAGCGTCTAGGCCTTCTTCTGCGGGTCGACCCTTAACACAGTTGACGTATCGCAAAACGTCGGTTGGTGTCCATGTCATAGTGTGGTTATCCGCATAGTCAGACAGTTGCGGGTTTCCATTTCCCCTTGCACTCATGTAAAGGTAGACTCGAGCGGCTTGCGCCCAACCTGGGGCGAAAATCTGTGAACTCACTTCGGGCAGGTTGTAGGCATGGTGCGATGAAAGCAAGCCAATCTGGCTATCGCAGCCACATGCCTTAAGGAAGGTGGCAACGGCCCAAGAACAGTTCTGTCCGCTGGCGCTATAGCAACTATTGGGGTTGTTCTTAAAGGCCTGCCACCATTTGATGCCTTTGCCCTCATCGTTACCGTGTATTGTGCGCGCCCAATCCGCGCAACGTCCTTCGTTGTGTACGTCAGTTTCATAGTCGGGCATGGCCTGGCCTGGCAGGCGTCTGCTCCAATCCGCACCGTCTCCGGGCCACCACGATACGTATTCACCGCCGCCACTGCTGATCTTCGCGGCTGCGTGTCCAATTCCGTCTGCTCCCGGCTGCCAAATATAAACCGTAATCATTTAGGTACCTTCGTAATTAACTCATCAAAATTTGGCCAAGAACAAATTGCATAGGACGTCAAAGACCTTTTAATTCAGCAAAGTCCCGGCGTAAGTGAAACAACTGTACAAAAAAATCAGTGCCAGCCAAGAAAAACTTTGGCGTTCAATATGCTGAGAAATTTTTACGGTATCATCGGGAACAAGTAATCAGACGCAAATACTCTGTCCAAAGACAACATTTAAAGAGTGTAAGGAAAGCCTGCACTCTAGCCGTGCTCAGACGCTTTGCGCGTCACATGTGTCGAGCATTGTGTCGATGCTGTCAAAGGGCAAACCCAGTGCGACAAGAGCATGATCTTCGCTTTCCACCACGATTGCGACCACGCCGCTTTCCGGCGTCCATCCGTTCTTGCCCATATTTGCAGCATGTAACCCGATTGGAGAATTCGCCAGATACACCATGAAGGTTTCGATGCCCTGTCCGGCCATCGTTTCGACCTTCTGCGCCTGAATTTCCATGAATTTCGCGTAATCGCGGTCAATGTCCGTCAATCGGGTCAAATCGACCAGATGACGCAGACCTGGTCCGGCCAACGGATGTTTTGCGAACTCACCAAGTGCTTGTGCCGTCTCACTTACCAACATAGCGCCTGTGTACCTCACGTACACGAGGTTATGTTCGGCGATGATTTGGACGGTGATGGGCACTGGACTCTTACGATAAGGGGCGGAATACTCCGCACCTTATGCTATTATTTTTGATGCAAATCAATCCATTGCCTTGAAGTTGAATTCGCCGCCTTCCTTGATCCCCGATGGCCAACGCGAGGTGATCGTTTTGGTGCGGGTGTAGAACTTGAAACTATCCGGACCATGCTGGTTCAAATCGCCAAACATGGATTTTTTCCAGCCGCCGAAGGTGTGATACGCCAGCGGCACAGGGATCGGCACGTTGATGCCCACCATGCCGATGTTCACGCGGTGTGCGAAGTCACGCGCGGTGTCGCCATCGCGGGTAAAGATTGCGGTACCGTTGCCGTATTCGTGGTCCATCGCCAGCTTAAGCGCTTCTTCGTATGACCCAGCGCGCACCGTGGACAACACAGGCCCAAAAATCTCTTGCTTGTAGATATCCATGTCTGGTGTGACGCGGTCAAAAAGGTGCGGACCAACAAAGAACCCGTCTTCATATCCCTGAAGTTTGAAATCGCGGTTATCGACGACAAGCTCTGCACCCTGATCGACACCTGACTGGATAAGACCAAGAATGCGCTCCTTGGCTTCGCGGGTCACGACCGGGCCGAAATCCACATCGTCGCCATCGGTGTAGGGCGCAACACGCAGTTTTTCGATCCGGGGCACCAATGCGCCGATCAAACGATCTGCGGCTTCGTCGCCAACCGGCACCGCGACCGAAATCGCCATGCAACGTTCGCCGGCTGCGCCATAACTGGCACCGATCAGCGCGTCTGCTGCTTGATCCATATCGGCGTCCGGCATGACGATAAGGTGGTTCTTTGCACCACCAAAGCACTGCGCGCGTTTGCCGTTCGCGGTGGCGCGGCTGTAGATATACTGCGCAATTGGGGTCGACCCCACAAAGGACACACCCTGAATGATCTCGTGGTCCAGCAGCGTATCAACCGCTTCCTTGGTTCCGTTCACAACTTGGAACACACCTTTGGGCAGGCCTGCCTCGACAAACAGTTCCGCCAACATCAGCGGAACCGACGGGTCACGCTCGGACGGTTTGAGAACAACCGCGTTGCCGCAGGCAAGGGCAGGGCCAACGTGCCAAAGTGGCATCATGGCCGGAAAGTTGAACGGCATGATTGATGCGACAACACCCAGCGGCTGACGCATGGAATACATGTCGATGCCGGGGCCTGCGTCATCTGTGTATTCACCCTTGAGCATTTGCGGGGCGCCGATGCAGTATTCGATCACTTCTAGACCGCGCTGAAGGTCACCCTTGGCGTCTGGGATCGTCTTGCCATGCTCACGGCTCAGTGCCTCGGCCAGCACGTCCATATCGCGGTTCATCAGCGCGACCATCTTCATCATCACGCGCGCGCGCTTCTGTGGGTTGGTGGCACCCCACGCGACCTGCGCCTTGGCCGCGTCTTCGACGGCGGCCGACACTTCGGCGGGTGTGGCCAGCGGCAGTTTCGCCTGAACCTCACCGGTGGCCGGGTTATAAACGTCACCAAAATTTCCCGACGTGCCTTTGACCTGCGCGCCGTTGATGAAATGGGTAAGCTCTTTCATGATCAGTCTCCCTTTTGCGGGCATCATAGCCTTGCAAAAATGCTGGGCAAAGAGGCAATATCCCAAACACGTTTTGCAAAAATGCAAAGGTTTCGACATGCAAAGCTGGGATGACCTGCGAATTTTCCTGTCCGTGGCACGCAATGAAACGCTGTCCGGGGCGGGCAGGGCGCTGCGCATGGATGCGGCCACTGTAGGGCGTCGGGTGGCGCGGCTAGAGGAAACCATTGGACAAGCGCTTTTTGTGAAAAGCCCACAAGGCTACACCCTGACCGAAGCTGGCACGCGGCTGATCGACCACGCCGAACGCGCAGAACAAGCAATGCAGGGCGCAAGCTCGGTCCTGACAGGTGACGCGGGCACATTGACCGGGCAGATCCGTATCGGGGCGCCGGACGGGTGCGCGAATTTTGTGCTGCCGCGGGTTTTTGCAGATCTGTCCAAAGCAAATCCCGACCTTGATTTGCAGATCGTCGCCTTGCCGCGCGTGGTGAACCTGTCGCGGCGCGAGGCGGATATGGCGATCACCGTCAGCCCGCCCACCGCATCACGGCTGTCGTTCCAGCGTATCACAGATTACAAATTGCACCTTGCAGCCAGTGAAACTTACCTGTCGACACGACCGCCTCTGACCTCTGTAACCGACCTGCGAGATCACCGGATTGTTGGCTACATCCCAGATATGATCTTTGACAAGGAACTGGATTACCTCAGCGATCTGTCGCTTGAGCGTGTGGCGCTGGCATCAAACTCGGCATCGGTGCAAATCCAACTGCTGCGCCAACATGGCGGTATCGGCATAGCCCATGATTTCGCGCTGCCCTTTGCGCCCGGCGTGCACCGTGTTTTGACCGACGCGCTGTCCTTTACACGCAGCTTTTACCTTGTGCGCCACGCCGAAGATCGCCGCCTTGACCGGATCACACGGTTCGCCAATGCGCTTGCGCAAGGCGTGCGCACCGAGGTGACGCGATTGGAGGCTCTACTTTCAGGTACTTGACAGCACACGGGTCTGTGACGACGCTGTAATGGCACAGGGACCGGAGGACAGACCATGCAAGTTCATCACATTCTCAAAAGCAAGGCCACCGATGCGGTTGTGACGGTGAAATCCGGCACGAGCATTGCGGACGTTGCAAAGATCCTGACCGAAAAGCGCATCGGCACTGTGGTTGTGTCGGACGACCAGCAGACCGCTTTGGGAATTCTGTCCGAACGTGACATCGTGCGCGAACTTGCAACTCGGGGGGCGTCTTGTCTGTCTGAAACAGCGGACAGCTACATGACCTCTAAACTGGTCACATGCAGCCGCAATGACGACGCCGACCATATTCTAAGCCAGATGACAGAAGGGCGGTTCCGCCACATGCCGGTGATCGAAGACGGCAAGCTGGTTGGTCTCATAACGATTGGCGATGTGGTCAAAGCCCGCTTGACCGAACTCGCGATGGAGCGGAACGCACTGGAAGGGATGATCATGGGTCACTGACCCAGCGCGGGTCATCTACTTGAACTCCCTGCAGTTTTGATGCGAGACAGGGGCAAAACTGACGACTTACGGGAGACTGCCCATGCGCATCGGTCTTTATCCTGGGACATTTGACCCGATCACGATGGGCCATATTGACATCATCCGCCGAGCCTCGGCCTTTTTGGATCGGCTTGTCATCGGTGTTGCCATCAACCGCGACAAGGGACCGTTGTTCGATCTTGCCGAACGTGTCGCGATGATCGAGTCTGAATGCGTGTCTCTGTCCGAACAGACCGGGATCGAAATCGTGGTCCATCCGTTCGAGAACCTTTTGATTGACTGCGCCCGAGATGTGGATGCGACGATCATCGTACGTGGTCTGCGTGCGGTGGCGGATTTCGAATATGAATTCCAGATGGTCGGTATGAATCGTGCGTTGGACGATGGCGTTGAGACTGTGTTCCTTATGGCCGAAGCGCGGCATCAGGCGATTGCGTCCAAGCTGGTCAAGGAAATCGCGCGATTGGGGGGCGACGTGTCTAAATTCGTCACCGCTCCGGTGCGACAGGCCTTGATCGAGAAATTCGACCACTCAAAATGATAAAAGCCGCGCAGTGATGCGCGGCTATATCCTGAATTAACGCTTTTGCGTTGATTAGCGGCCGTAAACGGCTTGTGCTGCAATCTTCTCGGCGTCGCCGGGATAAATGTCCAAATCCAGCGCCACATCAAGCGGCATCATCCGGATTTCCTGAACAGTGCGGTTATACGCGGCCCGCTTGTTAAGACGGTCCCGCAGGGAAGACATAAGATGGGCCATGGTCAGTCCTTTCCTTGCTCTATGGTCCTGTGCTGGCAGTTTGTTTGCGCTACCAGCCACAGGATTGAAGATAGTCATGCTGCGCCGCAGCGCAACTGACAGGCGGGAAAAGCCGCATTGCGTCTCGTGCAAGGGTCGAACGGAAAAGGCCGGACAGAACCGCCCGGCCTTTATTTTTTACCGACTGGTTAAGCCTGATCAGATCAGCTTGCCCATCGCAACGGCGGTGTCTGCCATGCGGTTCGAAAAGCCCCATTCGTTGTCGTACCAGCTGAGGATGCGAACCATATTGCCATCCATCACTTTGGTTTGATCTGTGTGGAAAATCGACGAATGCGGGTCGTGATTGAAATCCGATGACACCAGCGGCTTGTCCGTGTACCCCAGAACACCCTTAAGCGGACCATTGGCAGCAGCGCGGATCGCGTCGTTGATTTCTTCGACGGTGGTGTCGCGCGACGCGGTAAAGGTCAGGTCCACAACAGAAACGTTTGGTGTCGGCACACGGATCGCAACACCATCCAGCTTGCCGTTCAGTTCCGGCAGCACCAGACCCACGGCTTTGGCCGCCCCGGTGGAGGTCGGGATCATGCTAAGTGCTGCGGCGCGGGCGCGGTAGAGATCCTTGTGCATCGTGTCGAGCGTCGGCTGGTCGCCGGTATAGGAGTGGATCGTCGTCATGAAACCACGTTCGATACCGATGGCGTTATTCAGCACATAAGCGACCGGGGACAGGCAGTTCGTGGTGCAGGACGCGTTCGACACAACGATATCGTCCGCCGTCAGGCTGTCATGGTTGACGCCGTAGACGATGGTCTTGTCCGCGTCCTTGCCCGGTGCCGAGATCAGAACCCGGCTTGACCCGTTGTCGAGATGTGCCTGACAGGCCTCTTTGCTGGTAAAGATGCCGGTGCATTCCAGAACAACATCCACGTCCGACCATGGCAGATCGGCAGGATTGCGGATCGCTGTGACCTTGATTGGTCCACGACCCACGTCAATGAAATCTTCGCCGGTCGTCACTTCGACCGGAAAGCGGCCATGCACACTGTCATATTGCAGCAGATGCGCATTGGTTTCCACCGGACCCAGATCGTTGATCGCGATGACCTCGATATCGGTGCGGCCGGATTCGATGATCGCACGCAAAATATTGCGGCCGATGCGGCCAAATCCGTTGATGGCGACTTTGGTGCTCATTGGGATGCCCTCACTGGTTCGGACAGAAAGTTCTGCCGGGTTCCGTTACCGCTAACAAACAGAACTCAACGAAGCTGTCAAGCAAACGTGCGGCCGTCAGGTCACCGCCAAAAGGCCAACCACTCAAGAAGGTCGATCCATTTCGTGGCAAGAAACATGAACCCGTTGCCGCCTGTCAGGAAGGCGTCAATCGCCAGCCCACCCAGAACCGCCAAGCCCAAACCGATGGCGAGTGTATTGGTCATGTCGCCTGTGCCCCTCTGCTCGTGCG
>JANSYF010000051.1 GCA_024742575.1 Paracoccaceae bacterium
ACGGAGCAAAGCGATGACACGTCAAATGACCGGAGCGAAAATGGTGGTTCAAGCCCTGAAGGATCAGGGTGTGGACACAGTATTCGGGTATCCCGGTGGCGCTGTGCTACCGATTTACGACGAGATTTTTCAACAGAACGGTATCCGCCATTACCTCGTTCGTCACGAACAGGGCGCGGTTCACGCCGCCGAAGGCTACGCACGCGCCACAGGCAAGCCCGGTGTGGTACTTGTGACATCTGGCCCTGGTGCGACGAATGCCGTGACCGGCCTGACTGATGCGTTGATGGACAGTATCCCGATTGTTGTTCTTACCGGTCAGGTGCCGACCTTCATGATCGGCTCGGATGCGTTCCAAGAAGCGGACACCGTGGGCATCACCCGCCCCTGCACCAAGCATAACTGGCTGGTCAAAGATACCGACGCTTTGTCTGGTGTTCTGCACGAGGCCTTCCACGTGGCCACAACTGGACGCCCCGGCCCTGTTCTCGTGGACATCCCCAAGGACGTTCAGTTCGCAACGGGTCAATATACCGAAAAAACCAAAGCCAAGGTCAGCCATTACCAACCGCAGGTCAAAGGCGACATGGAGACAATCACGCAGTTGGTGGAAGCGCTTGAAGTTGCCGAGCGTCCGATCTTCTACACCGGCGGTGGCGTAATCAATTCCGGTCCCGGCGCAAGCCAATTGCTGCGCGAATTGGTCGAAGCGACAGGCATGCCGATCACGTCAACCCTGATGGGTCTTGGCGCTTATCCGGCATCGGGTAAACACTGGTTGGGCATGCTTGGGATGCATGGTCTTTACGAGGCCAACCTTGCAATGCATGGCTGCGATCTCATGATCAATATCGGCGCCCGTTTCGATGACCGGATCACCGGTCGGCTTGATGCCTTCAGCCCAAAGTCCAAGAAGGCGCATATCGATATCGACCCCAGCTCGATCAACAAGGTTATCAAGACCGACATGCCGATTATCGGCGATGTGGGACATGTGCTCGAAGATATCCTTAAGGTCTGGAAAGCGCGCGGTCGCAAGGTCAACAGTGAAGCGTTGCGCAAATGGTGGACCCAGATCGACCAGTGGCGCGCGGTTGATTGCCTCAAATACAAGCCGTCGGGCAAAGCCATCCGTCCGCAATATGCGCTTGATCGGCTTGAACAACTGACCAAGGGTCGTGATCGTTACATCACCACCGAAGTGGGCCAGCACCAGATGTGGGCCGCGCAATATCTTGGGTTCGAAGATCCAAACCGTTGGATGACCTCGGGTGGTCTGGGAACGATGGGCTATGGGACACCGGCGTCGATCGGCGTTCAGGTTGCACACCCGGACGCATTGGTGATCAACGTGGCGGGCGAAGCATCGTGGCTGATGAACATGCAGGAAATGGGCACGGCGGTGCAATATCGCCTGCCGGTGAAACAGTTCATTCTTAACAACGAACGACTGGGTATGGTGCGCCAGTGGCAGGAATTGCTGCATGGCGAACGTTATTCGCAATCATGGTCCGAGGCCCTGCCTGACTTTGTTAAGCTTGCCGAAGCGTTCGGCTGCAAAGGTATCCTGTGCCAAGACCCGGCTGACCTTGATGATGCAATCATGGAGATGCTGGATTATGACGGTCCTGTGATTTTTGACTGTCTGGTCGAAAAGCACGAGAACTGTTTCCCGATGATCCCGTCGGGTGAACCGCATAACAAGATGCTTCTGGGCGAAGCCAGCACCAAGGATGCCATCGGCTCCAAAGGCGCGGTAATGGTCTAGGTTGTCGGACCGGCTGTCGTCGGTCTGATCAGTGGGGGCCAGCCCCCACACCCCCGGCATATTTGGAAAAAGAAGAAGATCATGTCTCCGCTGAACATCAAAAAAGGCTCAACCAAGCACTCTGCCTATAATCTACGCCCGAATTTTTCGGATGTGCAGGAAACCCACACCTTGGCTGTCCTCGTCGCAAACGAGCCGGGCGTTCTGGCACGTGTGATCGGGCTGTTTTCCGGTCGTGGCTACAACATCGACAGTCTTACTGTCGCCGAAGTGGATCACGCCGGGCACACCAGCCGAATCACCATTGTGACAACCGGCACACCGCAGGTGATCGAACAGATCAAGGCGCAGCTTGGGCGAATCGTTCCAGTTCACGAAGTGCACGACCTGACCGTCGAAGGCGGATCGGTCGAACGGGAACTGGCTTTGATCAAGGTAGAGGCATCGGGCGACAAACGTGTCGAATCTCTGCGCCTTGCAGACATCTTCCGCGCGCAGGTCGTTGACAGCACACTGCAAAGCTTTGTGTTTCAGATCACCGGCACGCCTGAAAAGGTGGACGCCTTTGTAGACCTTATGCGCCCACTTGGTCTTGTCGAAGTGGCACGCACTGGAGTCGCCGCGCTGTCCCGCGGCGTCTGATCTCACAATGTATCCGTCGGGGAGAGATCGCTCCCCGACAGCGGTTGCTTGGCGTTAGCCCGAGCAGGCCACTTTGGACGGCGCGTCCGTATTGAAATACTGTGCGAGCGCCACGACTTTTTCAGAATTTTTGGCGGTAAGCGGCGCTGCCGAATTTGCACTGGACTGTGTTCCCGCACGCAGTTTCTTGGGCAAATCAGGCGAGTGCGACGGCATCAGCACCTCAGGATTGCGCACCGTGCGAACATTCTGCTGAACGATCACATCAAATCGGATGAGATCCCCAGCATCAAACATCGGTCCATCATGAATGCAACCTTCCCCCGGTGTATAGAAAGCAAGTTCGCCTTGGTCTTCACACCAGATCACAGCTTTTCGTGCGGCTGCGTCCGACCAAAGTACAACACCGAACATATTCTGCGGTTTCATAGTTAAGGTTCCCCATCTTAGAAGCCCAATGTGTTAATTTTTTTGGCGTCAGGACATCCCGAAGTCTGCGTCGGATGTTGAAAATTTGTGTCAGCAGTGATTGACCCTGACGCGAACTCGCGTCACCATTGACACTGGTTAGCATCACTTTGATTGGTTTGCTCTTTGTTTGCCCTCAATTGAAATAGCTGGCTTTCATATTGCTCGACTTCTTTCGTGTTAGAGTTGAGTTTAAATCAATCTTGCTGTTGCAAGGAGATCATCCAGACGTGACACGCCCCAGCCCCTCGGAATTGCGCAATACATTAGGGGCCAACCTGCGGGAACTGGCCAAATCGACAGTGTCGATTTCGGCACTGTGTCGCGACCTTGGCATCAATCGAACGCAGTTCAACAGATACCTGTCCGGAGAAAGCTTCCCGCGACCAGATGTCCTGTTTCGTATATGCCAGTATTTCAATGTGGATGCGCGCATCATCTTAGAGCCCCTATCGGACATCGGGATTGGTTCGAAATCATTACTGAGCCACCCTGAAATCAGCGACTTCCTGTCCGGTGGCGTGGCACAATTGCAGGAGACAATTTTTCCCGCAGGTTTTTACAGATTTGTCCGCCGCAGTTTTCTGGACGAGACACAATTCGTACAAGGCTTAGTGTATGTGTACCGCCGGGACGGGGCAACCTTTCTGCGCGGCTTTGAAGCGAAAGAGGCGATGGCGCAACAGGGGCTACCGGGTGACGCAAAAAGCCGTGAATTCCGCGGCATTTTGCTGGCGCAGGAAGGGGGCATCGCCGGGCTCGTCAGTAGACGCAACGCGCTGACGACCTCGTTCAACTTTCTTGCTCAGGTGCCATCCTTCCAGAACAATTACTGGGTCGGCTACACGGTTCGCACGGTTCGCGAAAACACAACTGGCTCGAGGGTCGCCCGTTTGGTCTATGAATTTCTGGGGCGCGACGGCGCCAAGGCACGTCAGGCAGCGCGGCAATCCGGTTTCTGCTCATCCACCGATCTAGTGGCGTATGAACGGACGCAGTTGCGCGTGGGTGAGCCGTTTTTCTAAGACAGCCACTGGTCGTTGAACGGCTGTTTGTGTCGCGATTTGACGCGACCCTTGGGTCCTGACTTTGCAGACTATCGTGCAACCAATGGTTTTGGAGGGCGCGATGACGGTAATGGATTCCTTGTTGGCAGACGTGCAGAAACCCACGGCGCAAGCGCGCGGTCTTCCCAATGCACATTACACCGATCCGGCAAAGTTTACCGAGGAACGCGACGCGCTTTTCGGGGCTGGCTGGGCGGGTCTTGCCGTCGCAGCGGATGTGCCAGACATCGGTGACGCGGTTCCGATCACATTTCTGGATATCCCGCTTTTGTTGATCCGCGGGCGCGACAACATCGTGCGCGTTTTCCAAAATATCTGCCGCCATCGCGGCATGATCCTTGTCGAAGAGCCACGCAAGATTGAGGGCGCGATCCGATGCCCCTATCATTCCTGGTGCTACAGCACGCAAGGCCAGCTGGTGGCAACACCACATGTCGGCGGGCCGGGTTTCAATTCTCACGAAGAGATAGATCGCAACACCTTGGGTCTGATCGAAGTTCGAAGCCATGTCTGGCGCGACGTGGTTTGGATCAATCTTTCTGGCACCGCATCAGCGTTTGAAGACGCAATGGCCGATGTCATTGCGCGGTGGGCTGACTTTGAACAGCCGCTTTATCACGGTGGTGCAGACAGCCGGTTTACTCTTACCGTCAACGGCAACTGGAAGCTGGCGGTCGAAAACTATTGCGAAAGCTACCATCTGCCTTGGGTTCATCCCGGGTTGAACAGTTATTCGCGGCTGGAAGATCACTACAATATCGAAATCGAAGGCACGACATCAGGCCAAGGCACGCTGGTGTATCGCCAGTTGTCTGGAGAGAATGGCACAATGTTCTCGGATTTTGCCAATCTTGACCCGCAATGGGACGCAGGCGCCGAATACCTGTCGATTTATCCGAATGTTCTATTGGGGGTCCACCGGGACCACGCGTTTGCCATCATTCTGCGCCCCAACGGGCCGAACCAGACTGAGGAATTCGTACACTTGTATTACGCAACGCCGACGACTGATGACGCGCTGCGTCAGAAAAACGCTGAACAGTGGAAGGTTGTGTTCGAAGAAGACATCTTTGTTGTCGAAGGGATGCAGCGCGGACGGCGCGCGCCCGGCTTCGATGGCGGGCGGTTTTCCCCTGCGATGGATGGGCCGACACATTGCTTTCACAGATGGGCGGCACAACGGATTGCCGAAAACCGAACGACCGCATGACTGTTGCGCTGGATCAAGCTTTGCTTAAAGCACACGCGCGCAGCGATGCTGATGCTTTGATCACACTTTACAAACAAGCCGCCGACACCGCTGCGACGGAATCCGCAACCGGCTTCTTCCTGACACATGCCTATGTCTTTGCGCTGGAAGCCGGGGACGCTCGGGCAAAAGAGTTGCGACTGGCACTTGTCCAACTTGGGCGGGACATCCCTGCCCCGTTGGAGTTCTGATCCGCTCAGCGATACTTAACCCTGTTCTAGCTGCATCTGCGGTTGGCGCACCTGATCATATAGATGCCACGTCGCGTGCCCCAAAAGCGGCAACGCTACAAACAACCCCAAAAAGCCCGGAACGAGTGAAAGGAATGTGACCAGCGCAATAAATGCCCCCCACCCTAGCATAAGCACTGGCTGGGTCATGACATATTGGAACGATGTGATCATAGCAGTGACGAAATCGACTTCGCGGTCCAAAAGTAAGGGCAATGCAATCACTGTGATGTTGAATAGCAGGATCGCAAACAGCGCCCCAACAAGGCTGCCGACTGCCAGCATCATCAAACCGTTCATTGACAGGTAGACATCCAGCGAACTCGACACATTGGTCATCGTACTTAGCCCAAGGAACAGAGCGAAGATCATGTGCGCAAGGAAGAACCAGAACAGAAACACCATAATGATGATGGCACAGATCGACGGCAATTGCCGTCGCGACTGTTGCACGACAACGCTCAGTATTTCTGACGGCACCAAAGGATCGCCCCGTTCCAGCCGACGGCTGACTTCATAAAAACCAACTGCGGCGAAGGGACCGATCAATGGAAAACCGATGGCCGCCAAAACCAGCCAGTAGGTCGTCCCGGACCAAAGCGTAATCCAAGTGATCACCCAGCCGGTCAAAACATAGACACCGCCAAAGAAAAGTGCATATCCCGGAGCGCGGATCAGATCGTTCCATCCACGCCGTAATGCGGTCCGCAGCGTGGCTGCCGACACGGGTTCCAGTGTTGGCACACCAAGTTCAGGGATCTCCCTCATGCCTCGCTCCCTAGCATGACGTTCGCGCATTTGTATGAAAGCGACTTAAGGAAGCTTTGGCAACACGTTCATGCTGAAAGGCGAAGCGTTCGAGCAACGCTGATTTTCCGTAGATCGGAAATCTGACCCTTGCTGTTAGGGTTCACCTTACTCGGCGCGGGCATCCGCGCGGGATTTTCCCGAAACATTCATCGCCAGTGTAGCCGCCATGAAGGGATCAAGATCGCCGTCCAGAACCCCCTTCGTGTCCGACGTTTCATGCCCTGTGCGTAGGTCCTTGACCATCTGGTAAGGCTGCAGAACGTAGGACCGGATCTGGTTGCCCCAGCCCGCATCGCCCTTCGCCTCGTGTGCGGCGTTGATCGCTTCGTTCCGGCGGTCCAGCTCCATCTGATAGAGACGCGATTTCAGCGCCTTCATGGCAATATCACGGTTCTGGTGCTGCGATTTTTCCGAACTGGTCACGACGATCCCCGTCGGCATGTGGGTGATCCGCACAGCCGAGTCTGTGGTGTTGACGTGCTGCCCGCCCGCACCTGAAGATCGGTAGGTGTCAATCCGAATGTCCGATGGGTTCACTTCGATCTCGATGTTGTCATCGACCACAGGGTAGACCCAGACCGAGCAGAACGAGGTGTGTCGCTTGGCGGCGCTGTCGAATGGCGAAATACGCACCAAACGGTGCACGCCAGATTCCGACTTGAGCCAGCCATAGGCGTTCGGGCCGGAGATCTTGTAGGCGGCGGACTTGATGCCCGCTTCTTCGCCCGCCTGTTCGGATTGCAGTTCAACCTCGTAGCCATGCTGTTCGGCCCAGCGGACATACATCCGCGCCAGCATATTGGCCCAATCGCAGCTTTCGGTGCCACCTGCGCCCGAGTTGATCTCAAGGAATGTGTCGTTGCCGTCGGCCTCGCCGTCCAGCAATGCTTCAAGCTCTTTCTTCGCAGCCTTCTCCGCCAGCGATTTCAACGCGGTCTCGGCGTCGGTGATGACTTCCTTGTCGTCTTCCATTTCGCCAAGTTCGATCATTTCGACGTTGTCGCTAAGGTCTTGCTTGATCGAAGTGTAAGTCTCGATCGCATCTACCAACATCTGGCGATCGCGCATAAGCTTCTGCGCGGCTGACGGATCGTCCCACAGGTTCGGATCCTCGACACGGGCGTTGAACTCTTCCAACCGATGCTCGGCAGTATCCCAATTCAATCGCTGAGCCAGCAACTTCAAGGATTTTTCAATCTGTTCAACGGTGTTCTGGATTTCAGCGCGCATTGGCGATCCTGTATGCTCGGGCCTTGGTCAGACTTGGTGATAGACCAGCCACGCCGCCCCTTCAAGGCAGCGCGATTGATGCAATGAAAGCGTGCAGATCAGTAAAGGCCACCAGAACTCAGAGTTCCGAACGACGCTTTCGGCCCAACAATCGCAGTTCCACCGCTTGACGTGGTGACCTGCTTGGACGCTTCGCCACCAGAGCTGTAGAGTTCAAAGTTTGACCCCATGGCAAAACCACCGTCGAACTGGATGCCGAAGATCGGCTCTTCGCCTTCGCGGAAACATTCAGCCACGACATTGTCTCCGCTTGCACCATCAGACAGACGCGCCCCAGTGTTGCGGTCGATCTTGATGAACTGACAGCTTTCCGGTGGGCGGAAGGCGCTTCCGCCGTATTTGGCAACGGCCTTTTGCATAAATGCATTGAAGACCGGGCCACACATGCCACCGCCCGATGCACCGCGCCCAAGGCTCCGGGGTTGGTCATAACCGATATAGCACCCAGCCACGATGTTCGAGGTAAAGCCAACGAACCAGACGTCTTTGGCGTCGTTCGTGGTACCAGTCTTACCCGCTGTGGGCACGGGAAGGTTGACCGTGCTGCGCGCTGTACCGCGCTCCACCACGCCCTCCATCATGGATGTAAGCTGATAGGCGGTGACCGCATTCATCACGCGTTCCCGGTTGCTGGTCACTGTGGGGCCCCGGCCCGGCTGGAGGCTGGCCAATGTACAGTCTTGGCAGACACGTTGGTCGTGGCGGTATACCGTGTTGCCGTAGCGATCCTGCACACGGTCGACCAGCGTCGGCTCTACACGTTCACCGCCATTGGCGAACATCGCGTATGCCGCGACCATCTTGTAAAGCGTGGTTTCATCCGCGCCCAAAGAGTTGGCAAGAACCCGGCCCATATTGTCATAGACCCCGAACTTCTCAGCGTATTGGGCGATAACACCCATACCGACTTCCTGTGCGAGGCGGATGGTCATCAGGTTCCGCGATTGTTCGATCCCTGTACGCAGTGGTGTGGGACCATAGAACCGATTGGACGCGTTTTGCGGACGCCAAACCCCTTGCGGTGTGTCGATTTCGATCGGGGCATCGACAACGATGGTGGCGGGCGAATACCCGCTATCCAAAGCCGCCGCAAAAACGAAGGGTTTGAAACTCGATCCAGGCTGGCGCTGCGCCTGCGTGGCGCGATTGAACACCGAATGCTGGTAGCTGAAGCCACCCTGCATCGCGAGAACACGGCCGTTGTTGACGTCCATCGCCATGAACGCGCCCTGTACCTCGGGCACCTGTCGCAATGTCCAGCGAATGAAGCTGCCATCGCTGTCCGATGTCATGCGCCGGACGTGAACCACATCACCGATTTCCACCAAATCCCCGGCCACTTGGCCTTTGCGCCCCAGCGATCCGTCATCGTTGCGTTTGCGTGCCCATTGCACGTCATTCGCTGGAATCCAGTGCCCGTCTTCATCGTCCGGCACGCCTTCGATGCCAATCCGCGCGTCATTCTGGCCAACCTCAAGGACAACCGCCGGGTACCACGGGTTTTCAAGACGGATGTCGCGGGCAATGCTCAAATTCGACAACGCTTCGCGCCAGACATCGGCACTGGTCAATTGATCAGCCGGAATCGTCAGCCCAGTACCGCGCCACACGCCCTGCGACCGGTCATAGCTTTCAAGTGCGCGTTGCAACGCATCTTCAGCCTCGACCTGAAGTTCGGGATCGAACGTCGCCCGAACGCTGAACCCGCCCGAGAAGAACTCGCCTTCGCCAAAATCTTCGCTCAGTTGACGGCGGATTTCGTCGGTGAAGTAGTTGCGCGGCGGCAAAGCATCGCGGAACTGATCAAAATCGCCATTCTGCACGGACCGGAGAGGCATCGCGACTTCAGATTCGTAGGTTGGTTTGTCGATATAGCCGTTCTCGTACATTTCCTTCAGGACGAAGTCGCGCCGTGAAAGCAGCCGGTCCTTGCGACGTACTGGATGGAATTCGGACGGAGCTTTGGGCATCGACGCCAGCGTTGCAGCCTCGTGGGGCGCAAGCTCAACCAGGGATTTGTTGAAATAGGTCTGGGCCGCTGCGGTCACACCGTAGGAGTTTTGTCCAAGGAAGATCTCGTTCATATAAAGCTCGAGGATCTTTTCCTTGCTCAGGGTCTCTTCGATGCGCGATGCGAGGATGATTTCCTTGATCTTGCGTTCCGCGCGGCGATCACCGGACAGCAGGAAGTTCTTCATCACCTGCTGAGTGATGGTAGATGCACCGCGCACATCGCGTCCGCCAGACGCCACCGCATCAAAGGCCGCTGCCGCGATGCCGCGCAAGTCATAGCCCTTGTGTTCGTAGAAGTTTTTATCTTCCGCTGAAATGAAAGCCTGTTTTACAAGATCGGGGATTTCGTTCGCAGGCGTGAACAGGCGGCGTTCCTGAGCGAATTCGTCGATGATCCGACCTTCGCCGGAATAAATTCTGCTGATCGTCGGCGGCGTGTATTGCGCTAGGCTTTCGTGGCTGGGCAGATCGCGGCTGTACATCCAGAAGATACCGCCCACACCAAGTGCCACCATGAACATACCCATGGTGACAAGGGTGAAGATGGCCCCAAAGAATGACAGGATGAATCTGGTCACGGCGTGCCCCTGTTTCAGTTTTGTACCCCTACAAAATCAGGGGCGCTTGGTCAAAACACATTGCTGTTCGAACCGGCAGTCAGTTGCCTATGACGCAGGGTCATGGGCCATTGTTCAATTGCGCCTCAGCGGTGCAAGCGCGCGATCTTCGTCGCGCCAAGCGATGATACCATCCCGGATTCCCGCCGCCATGCCCTGACGCCAGATGGGATCGCTCAGGTTCTTGAGATCTTCCTCGGTGGACAAAAATCCCACCTCTAGCAGCACAGAGGGGATATCAGCCGCCTTTAGCACTGAAAATCCCGCGCTGCGCAACGGGCGCTTGTGGACCCGGCCCACAGCATTTCGGATACCGTCAAGCATGTGTTTGGCCAAAGCCTCGCTGCGCGGCGCGTTTTCAAGCCGAGCAAGGCTCATCAATACATTGGCAACGCGGTCATCAGATCGACTCAGATCAAGACCCGCAAGCAAATCGTCGCGGTTGTGGCGTTCCGCAAGGGCGGCTGACGCGGCATCCGAGGCATCGTCCGACAGAACATATACCGCAGCGCCCCGCGCCTCGCCTTCGGCCAAAGCATCTGCGTGCAGCGAAATAAACAAGTCCGCCCCGGCATCTCGTGCCAACGCAACGCGCGCTTCAAGAGATACGAAGTAGTCGCCGTCACGGGTGAGCGTGACATCAAAACCCCCTGCCCGTCGCAAAACGTCCTGCAATTCGCGTCCAAAGGTCAGCATCAGATTTGCTTCGTTGATGCCATCATGTTCGGCACCGGGATCTATGCCACCATGACCAGGGTCCAGCACGATCCTGACGCGGTTTGGATCCCTTGGCGGCATGGTGTCCACCAAAGCCGGTGCTGGCAAATCCCAACGTGGATCCCGGGGTGCACCAGCAGCCTGATCAAATGCGGCCTGTTCCGACACTTGCAATTTGACGATGATCGAAGCACCCCCATCCGATGCATCTGTTGTCAGTTCCGCACTTTCGATCATCATCGGTTCAGCAAAATCTGCTACAAGCCGTGACCAACCGGGGCGGTAGGCGCCCAGACGCACCGCTGCGATCCTGTCCGACGCGTTCAGTCCATCGGGATCGACGTTGCCCCATTGGACCTCGCGGAAATCCATCACAAGCCGGTTCGGGTTCGTCAGGGTGAACAATCGCCAAGGAACGCCTTGGCTGATCTCAAGGCGCAGCTCAGTCTCGCCCCACTTATCGCGAACACTGCCCGTCTCGAACCGCGCCAAAGCGCCCAAGTCTTGCGACAATACTGGCCCTGCCAGCACAGCAGATATCGCGAACGCCAAAATCCGTATCAAAACACCGCTCATTTATTCACCATGGCCTCTGACCGGACCTTTGGTGGGATATTACCGGATTCGCGGTCCCGAGGACAGTGCGGATACAGTCAGGCGATGTGACCCTGCGCGCGCATGAACCGTTCGAGCCGTTCGAGACCTTCCAGAATATCCGCCGTTGCCCGCGCGTAGGAAAAGCGCAACGTTCCACCGCCGCGCACAGGGTCAAAATCAAGACCCGGCGTCACGGCAACTCCGGCCTTGTCCAGAATGGCACGGGCAAAGGCGCGGCTGTCATCAGTCAGATGAGAAATATCCGCATACACATAAAACGCCCCATCCGGCGGCGCGATCCGATCAAAGCCAGCTTTGGGGAGACCTTCGATCATCAAGCGGCGATTTTCGCGGTAAACCGCCATATTGGCTTCAAGCTCTTCGCCTGCGTCCATCGCCGCTAGCGCCGCCACCTGGGCAGCATGAGGCGCACAGATGAACATGTTTTGCGCCAGTCGTTCGACCTGCCGCACATTTTCCGGTGGCAGGACAAGCCAGCCGACGCGCCAGCCTGTCATGCTGAAATACTTGGAGAACGAGTTGATGACGCAGACATCATCGCTGATCTGCAGCGCCGTCACAGCTTTGCGGTCATATTCGATGCCGTGGTAAATCTCGTCCGACAGGAAGGCCGCGCCTTTGTCCTGCGCAGCACCGATCAATGCACCAAGCGCGTCCTTGTCCAGCATCGTTCCAGTCGGGTTGGCAGGCGATGCGACCATCATGCCTTGGTAATCGAGCCCGGTCAGGTCGGACGGCTCCAACTGATACCGAGCCTCGGCGCGGGTCTGCACCTCGACCGGAACAAGATCGAGCGATTTCATGATCTGGCGGTAGGACGGGTAGCCCGGTGCCCCAAGCGCAATCCGGTCCCCTGCATCGAACAGCGCCGAGAATGCTAGGATAAAACCGCCTGACGATCCGGGCGTCACCACGACACGCGCCGGATCAAGATCGACGCCGTACCAATCGCCATAAAGCTGCGCAATGCGCTGGCGAAGTGCAGGTAGCCCCAAGGCGACAGTGTATCCCAGCGGATTGTCGCTCATCGCACTTTCCAGCGCTTTGCGCGCGCGCAGGGGTGCCGGAGTACCCGGCTGACCCACCTCCATATGGATGATGTGACGACCAGCGTCTTCGGCTTGCCGGGCCGCTTCCATGACATCCATCACGATAAAGGGATCAACCGCCCCACGGCTTGAGTTCCGCATCATTCTCTCCGTACACTGTCGGCGGCAGACCTAGGGGCGAACACAGGGCAAGGTCAATGTATCACGCGACACTGCAGTTATTGCGGGTGACAGGTTTGGTCCTGTGCCTCACCTCTGTAATCGCCGCTGCCCCGGCGCGGGCAGTGACGCTTTTGCGCGATGCAGATATTGAATACGCGTTGAAACAGCTTGGTGCTCCGGTGTTACGTGCCGCAGGTCTGAGCCCGAACCAAATCCGTATTCTGGTGATTGACGACAGCACCCTAAACGCCTTTATCGTCGACACGCAGCACATCTTTATCCATTCCGGTTTGCTGACCAAGTTGGACACCGCAGCGCAGCTTCAGGCTGTGATCGCACATGAGGCGGCGCATATCGCCAATGGCCATATTTCGCGGCGCCTTGGAAACATGCAAACCGCGCGCACTGCTGCTGGTTTGGGTATGGTCCTCGCCGCAGCCGCCGCAGCAGCAGGTGGCGGACAGGCGGCAGTAGGGCTTGGCCTAGGCGTGCAATCCTCTGCATTACGTAGCTTTCTAGCTCATACCCGGGCCGAAGAATCGTCAGCAGATATCAGTTCCATCCGCTATCTGGTTCGCGCCGGTGTCGACCCAAGTGGTGCCATCGAAGTTCAGGATTTATTCCGAGGTCAAGATGCCTTGGCGGAAAGCCGTCAGGACCCCTATATGCGCTCACACCCTCTGTCCCGCGACCGTCTGCGCGCGCTGCAAGGCTTGGTCGCTGGCGCGGCGGCACAGACCGCCCCCGATCCCGCAGCCGACTACTGGTTTGCCCGTGCCAAGGGCAAGCTGACTGCGTTCACCCGCGCCCCTAACTGGACGTTGCGCCGCGCCGATGGCAGCGGCAGCCCAGACATCGCGAATATTCGCAAAGCGGTGGCCTATCATCGGCAAAGCGATCTGGGCCGTGCACTAAGCAATATAGACGCGGCCATTTCTGCGCGTCCAAACGATCCGTTTTTACGGGAACTAAAGGGGCAGATACTGCTCGAATCCCGCCGCGCCACAGATGCGGTCAAAGTTTATTCCGCTGCCGCACGTCTTGCCCCACGAGAACCACTGATCCTTGGAGGATTGGGACGTGCACAGCTGGCTGCGGGGAACGCGTCCGACGCGCTTAAAACGCTTGAAGCAGCGCGGGGCCGCGACTTTAGTGACACCCGCATCCTGCGTGATCTGGCCACGGCCTATGCCAAAGTTGGACAAAACGCGATGGCGTCGCTGATCACCGCTGAACGCTATGCTCTTCAAGGGCGGCTCAAGGATGCCGCCATTCACGCCCAACGGGCCGAAGGCGCGCTGCCGCGCGGATCCGGCCCATGGCAACGCGCACAGGATGTGCTAAGTGCAGCCCAACGCGCCGCGCGGCGCTGAGCCTGATAACTGGAGACCACAATGTTAAGAACTCGCCTCGCCACATCTTTTACCGCCCTGCTATTGGCCACGGGTGTTCAGGCTGCTGATCTTGATTTGGACAATATGTCTGACGCCGACCGCGCAGCCTTTGGTGCACAAGTGCGCGCTTACCTTTTGGAAAACCCCCAAGTGATCATGGAAGCGGTGCAGGTTCTAGAAGACCGTCAGGCAGCCGAACAGGCACAGGGCGACGTCGCGCTGATTGAAAACAACGCCGAAGCGATTTTCAACGACGGTTATTCCTGGGTGGGTGGCAATCCAGAAGGTGACATGACCATCGTCGAATTCTTCGACTACCGGTGTGGTTTCTGCCGTCGCGCGCACCCGGAAGTCGCACAACTGCTCGAACTGGATGGCAATATCCGCTACGTTGCCAAGGAGTTTCCGATCCTTGGGGAAAACTCGGTTATCTCGTCTCGCTTTGCCTTGGCTGCCCGTGAAGTGGCAGGCGACGATGCGTATCATGCCGCCAAAGAAGCGCTGATCGTTCTGAACGGTGACCTTGACGACACCATCTTGCGCCGATTGGCCGAAACGCTGGGCCTTGATGCCGACGCGGTGATCGCCGCGATGGACAGCGAAAGCATAAACGAACAACTGGCGTCGACCCGTGCACTTGCACAAGCACTTCAGATCAACGGCACACCGTCTTTTGTGATGGGCGATCAGTTGATCCGCGGCTACGTACCGCTGGACGCGATGCAGCAGATCGTGGCCGAGGCGCGGTAAGTTTCAAACTTTAAAGAACTAAAGTGGTGCGAACCGCCTTTGCGTACGCGATTTAAACATCGCGTACGAAACCGCTTTTTGAAAGTCGCGTAAAAGCGATTTTCCCCCTACTCTGCCGCTTCTTGTGCACCGGCAGCGTCCAAAGCCGCCGCCTTCTTCTCGACCTCTTCGACAATGTGGTCGATCATCTGGTCATTCGACATCTTGTGGCTTTGCTTGCCAGCGAGATAAACCATGCCCGACCCGTTACCGCCACCGGTGAATCCGACATCGGTCATCAACGCTTCGCCCGGCCCATTCACCACACAGCCGATGATCGACAGGCTCATCGGAGTCTTGATATGCTCCAGCCGCTTTTCCAGTGCCTCGACGGTCTTGATCACGTCGAAGCCTTGTCGTGCGCAGCTTGGGCAAGAGATAATGTTCACCCCGCGATGGCGCAGGCCGAGCGATTTCAGGATCTCGTAGCCTACCTTCACCTCTTCAACCGGATCAGCCGAAAGTGAAACGCGGATGGTATCACCGATACCCATCCAGAGCAGGTTGCCAAGACCAATCGCCGATTTGATTGTGCCTGACATCAGCCCACCCGCCTCGGTGATACCAAGGTGGATCGGCGCATCTGTCGCTTCGGCCAGTTGCTGATAGGCGGCTGCTGCCATGAAGACATCAGACGCTTTGCAGCTGATCTTGAATTCGTGAAAATCGTTGTCCTGCAGGATCTTGATATGGTCGAGACCCGACTCGACCATCGCGTCGGGGCACGGCTCTCCATATTTTTCGAGCAGATGCTTTTCCAGAGAACCGGCATTCACGCCAATGCGGATCGAACAATTGTGGTCGCGCGCCGCCTTGATAACTTCCTTCACCCGCGCCTCGGACCCGATATTGCCCGGATTGATCCGCAGACAGGCTGCGCCCGCTTCGGCGGCTTCAATGCCGCGTTTGTAGTGGAAATGGATGTCGGCCACGATGGGCACCGGGCTTTCGCGCACGATTTCCCTTAATGCACGCGAGCTGTCCTCATCCGGGATCGAAATCCGTACGATGTCCGCGCCGGCATCCGCCGCCGCTTGCACTTGACCGATGGTCGCCTTCACATCCGGTGTCAGAGTGTTCGTCATAGTCTGCACGGTGATCGGGGCATCACCCCCAACCGGAACATTGCCCACCATGATCTGACGCGACTTACGACGGTAGATGTTGCGCCACGGGCGAATGTGATTGAGGCTCATGCAGCCATCCTCCGGCAGAAAGTGTCAACCAAACTGTACAGTTGTTTCACGCATATAGCTAGGCCCGCTGAACGGGTGCTTCAAGCTTTCCTATTGGGAATGCGACGCTTAGTCGGCGGGTTGCGCGACAGTCAATTCTGCGACCACACGGGCCAGATCGCTGTCCGCCTCGATCGACGCCACCGAATACGTCTGGCTGAGTTCACCAACCGACAAAGCAAGGTTCGACGTGACTGATCCGCGCGCGCCCGCGGGACCATAGGTTTGCCCGTTCATCGCGAAATAAATCGCGCCGGATTCACCAACTCGCAAGGTCGGCGGTTCTTCCGTTAATGGCACCTCGTAGGTATCACCAGCGTTCATGATGGTCTCGTAAATCACGGAACCATCCGCCGCACGGACGCGTATCCAAGCCGGACGTACGGCAACAAGAGTTACACCGGGTGCGCTATCTTCAAGGATTTTCGGCTGACCAATAGTCGGTTGTGTTGTGTCCGTCCCAAGACCCGCCAATACGCGGTCTAGGTCCGCATCCCGGGTCGGATTGGCCGGTTCAAGAACTGCCGCAAGGGTTGGCCCATCCAACGACAGATCCGAAGTGACAGTGCCCGACGGTCCAACAGGACCAACTGTCTGACCGTTGATCGCCACGTAGAGGGCACCGCTTTCGCCAACATTCAAAAGCGCATCCGCCTCAGACGCCGGAACAGTCCACGTTTCGCCAGCCGCCATAACCCGTTCAAAAATCACAGAGCGATCATTCCCGCGCACCCGGACCCAAGCAGGGCGAGCCGCGATAAGAGTGATCCCGTCCTGCGGCAAACCTGCCGTAAGGGTCGCGCCGATTGCAGGCGGTTCCAGATCAACGCTTGGAAGCGCTTGCGTCCTGACCTGTGCAAACGCGCCAACGCTGTTCGGATCAAGCGTCGAGATCGGCGCGTCACGAGCAACCAGCACAGGAACATCCAAAGCTTGCGGCCGGTATAGACGATCAAATGCTTCGACTGTGGTTGGCGGAGTGAAAACACCTGCCGCAACGCCAGCATCGGCGGTTGTTACTTCGGCAGATAGAGTCGAGGTCTGAAGCGGGTCAAGATCGCTAAGAACAACCGGCGTCTGATCGACCGGAGCCACCTGAACACGCTGGACTTCTTGCAGAACCGAATATCCGCCATAGCCCAATCCACCCAGCAACAACGCCAGAACAAGAGTGGAGCCGATAGCGCCGGGTTCGATCCGCGACAGCAGGGAGTCGCTGCTGGGGGCAAACGGAAGTGCTGGTTGCGAGAACGGATCGCGCGCAGCCCCTGCCCCCATGGCAGGCGCGATTTCAGATTTTTTGCGCGACGATGCCGCGTCGGACATGCCGTGAGCGGTTTCAAATCCGCTTTCGGCGCAAAAGACCGCATAGGTGTCATCCGGGTCCATGCCCAGATAGCGGGCGTAAGACCGCACATACCCGGCAATAAAGCCCGGTGTATCAAAAGCTGTCGGGTCGCAGTTTTCTATCGCGGCGATATAGCTTGCCTTGATGCGTAGTTCGCGCTGCACATCCAGCAAAGACTTGCCGAGTGTGGCGCGTTCCCCGCGCATGACATCACCAAGCCTGAGTTCGAAATCATCGAATCCACGCGGTTTAGGATCGGTCATGTCTTGCGATAGTTTTGGGGATTTCCGCCCAATCATACTCGCTGCCCCTTGCCGTACTTACCGTCTACACGCTGCCTGCGTCGCGCGTACCAGGTGAGTCGAGTCGCGCGTTTTATTACTCTTTAGATAGCACACGACAAGGTTTAATGCACTGATTCCAAGTGCTAGGCGCTAAGTTCGGCGCGATTCAGCGCACAATGCGCCCAAAGTTCATCCATCGCTTGTACGAGAGTGTCGATCTCTTGCGCACCGTGTACCGGCGAAGGCGTGAATCTCAGCCGCTCTGTTCCGCGCGGAACGGTCGGATAATTGATTGGCTGAACGTAAATGCCAAAACGGTCCAGCATCATGTCAGACATTTGCTTCGTGTGAACCGGATCGCCAACGATGACGGGGATAATGTGACTGCCATGATCCACGATCGGTAAGCCCAGCCCCTTAAGGCGCATTTTCAAAATACGGGCCTGCAACTGGTGTTCGTCGCGCAAGCTCTGGTCTTTCTTGAGATGAGCGACAGATGCGGCGGCACCTGCCGCAACGGCGGGCGGCAAGGATGTCGTAAAGATGAAGCCCGGCGCGTAAGATCGAATTGCATCGCACATTTTTTCAGACGCCGCGATGTATCCGCCCATGACACCATAAGCCTTGGCCAAAGTGCCATTTATTATGTCGATCCGGTCCATCAGGCCATCACGTTCTGCAACACCAGCACCACGCGGTCCGTACATGCCCACGGCGTGCACTTCGTCGATATAAGTCAGTGCGCTGAATTCGTCGGCAAGGTCGCAAATGGCTTCGATTGGGCCAAAGTCGCCATCCATCGAATAAATTGACTCGAATGCGATCAGCTTTGGCGCTTCAGGATCATCCGCAGCGAGAAGTTCGCGCAGATGTTCCACATCATTGTGTCGGAAAATGCGCTTGGCCCCACCATTACGGCGCACTCCCTCGATCATGGACGCGTGGTTCAAAGCATCCGAGTAGATGATTAAACCCGGGAACAATTTCGGCAAAGTCGACAGCGTTGCGTCATTTGCGATGTACGCTGAGGTGAACAGCAGCGCCGACTCTTTCTGGTGCAAGTCTGCAAGTTCCGCCTCGAGCCGTTTGTGATAGACGGTGGTGCCCGAGATGTTGCGGGTGCCACCCGATCCCGCACCCGTCGCATCAAGCGCCTCGTGCATTGCCTCAAGAACAGCCGGGTGCTGGCCCATACCAAGGTAGTCGTTTCCGCACCAAACGGTGATGTTCTGTTCACTTCCATCCGGCTTGCGCCACACAGCATGGGGAAACTGACCGTTCTGGCGCTCGATGTCGATAAACGTACGATAGCGTCCTTCTTCGTGCAAACGAGTCAGGGCTTCGTCGAGTTTGTCTGCGTAATGCACCGGCGTCTCCTTCAGTCTGCGATCTTGGAGGGCCTTCTCCAACGCCCCACGTCGCATTCACGTTTTAGAATGGATATAGATCGTGTGTCCTCATGACAATGTGCTTAAGGAACGACCAACCGTCGCAGCCTTGATCTAAGTCAACCGCTTGGCAGCCATGGCGTGATTCCACAGTTAAATCTGCATTTTTCCCGCATCATTGGACTGAATGGCATCGAATTTGCTTATCTGGACAGTAGACCGCGCGATGATAGGGTCCGGCAAAACGTAAAATAGGAGAACGCAAATGTCTGTCGATCCCGTCCTTGCCCGCCTTGATTCTGCCCTCCCGGACAACCTAGAGCGCCTTAAGGAACTGCTGCGTATCCCCTCGATTTCAACCGACCCAGCGTTCAAGGCCGATTGCGACCGCGCGGCCGATTGGCTGGTTGCCGATCTGCAATCCATGGGTGTAACCGCAGAGAAACGCCCAACGCCGGGACATCCGATGGTGGTTGGACATATCGACGGTCCCGGTCCGCACCTTTTGTTCTATGGACACTACGATGTGCAGCCGGTTGACCCACTCGACCTATGGAACAACGACCCATTTGATCCGCAACTCGAAGACACCCCCAAAGGCAAGGTGCTGCGCGGTCGTGGAACCGCAGATGACAAAGGCCAGTTGATGACTTTTGTCGAAGCGTGCCGCGCTTGGATCGCGGAGCATGGCAGCATGCCCTGCAAAATCACATTTTTCTTTGAAGGCGAAGAGGAATCCGGGTCCCCATCGCTTGTGCCTTTCCTCAGAGAAAACGCAGACGAACTTAAGGCCGATGTCGCCTTGATTTGTGACACCGGACTGTTCGACAGCCGGGTGCCAGCCATCACAACAATGCTGCGCGGCATGCTTCAGGAAGAGATCACCATAACCGGCCCAAGCCGTGACCTGCATTCGGGAATGTATGGTGGCGCCGCGATGAACCCCATTCGCGTATTAAGCCATATTGTTGCAACGCTGCATGATGAAAATGGCCGTGTGACCGTCCCGGGTTTCTACGAAGGCGTGCCAGACATTTCCGACGACCTGATGCAACAATGGGAAGCACTTGGCTTTGATCACAAAGCCTTCCTTGGCGATGTTGGCCTTAGTGATCTAGCTGGTGAGGCTGGACGCAGCGCGCTGGAAATGCTGTGGTCCCGACCCACCTGCGAAGTCAATGGCATCAGCGGTGGCTACGAGGGGGAAGGTTTCAAGACCGTGCTGCCCTCAAAAGCCAGCGCCAAAATCAGCTTCCGATTGGTCGGGCAGCAAGACCCGCATGCCATACGCGAAAGCCTGCGCGCAATGGTGACCGATCTTACCCCCAAGGATTGCAAGGTTGCGTTCAAAGCGCACGGTGCCTCACCCGCTTCGGTGATGTCGATCGACAATCCCGCTTTTGAAAAGGCCCGCATTGCCCTGAGCGAAGAATGGCCGGACGAAGCCGCGTTCATCGGCAGCGGCGGTTCGATCCCTGTCGCCGGGTACTTCCAATCAATTCTTGGAACCGAGTCCATGCTGATCGGATTTGGCAAGGATGACGACCAAATTCACAGCCCAAACGAGAAATACGATGTCGAAAGTTTCCTTAAGGGTGCAAGAAGCTGGGCCCGGATTTTAGATGCTCTCAGCAAGAAATAAGGGCGAATTGGGCAGGATGACGTGGCGTCACATACCTAAAACTGTCGCGGTCTTTCTCAACTTGGCCACGGGTGTTTCCAAATCTGAACACATTTCAACGTAAAAAGTTAACGCCATGAGACACGTACAACGAAAACAAGATCGTAACGATTTCAACGCTCGCATCAAGCGGCTGGACCCTGCATTTGCACGGACCCCCGCCAAAACGCGCGATGAACGCCAGCCCTGGGAAACGGGTGGTCAGTCGTTTCGGAAGTCCAGCCGACCGGTCATAATGACTGGTGTCGGCTTCGGTGTTGCTTTGGCGGCCTTGTTCTCGGCCGCCAACCCCGAGACTGTTCAATCCTTGCTTGTTCGTTGGGGCTGGCCATTGGAATTCGTGCACTATGCGATGAACGGTATCACTCTCGCGGTTATCGGCCTCATCGTATTTTATCTGGCAAACGCGCTACGTGTGATGAATCCCCGCGCGACGGGTCGTGGAAATGCTGCAGGCCTTGTGGTTGGTGCCGTTGCAGCAATCGGTGTAAGCAGCCTAGATCAAAGCCACCTTGAGGTCGGCCTGCAATACGCCGGCTTTGACAGCCCTGCAGATGCGGTGTCCTTCGCGCAGGCAAAGACCGCAGAATTCGCGAGTATCGACTGGACAAGTGTTGTGACGGTGTCATCCTCACCGAAATGAGCCAGCCGAAACGTTTCAAGTCAGAAAACCAGATCATTGCGTACGAGGTGGCCGGGAATGGACCGCCTCTTTTACTGTTGCACGGCTTTCCACAGACACGCGCGATGTGGCGCCCTTTGATCCCAGCCCTTTCCGGCCAGTATACAGTCGTCATGGCTGACCTAAGGGGTTACGGCGACAGCAGTAAACCGGCCACCATGCCCGAAATGAGCTTTCGTCTGATGGCCCAGGACATGGTCTCCCTGATGACGTCGCTAGGCTTTGACAGCTTCCACGCCGTTGGGCATGACCGAGGCGCGCGCACTGTCCACCGCATGGCCTTGGATCACCCTCAGGCCGTGCAAAGCCTGACGGTCATGGATATCGTTCCAACCGAGCATCTGCTAAGCAACATGACGGCCGAAATCGCCAAAGCCTATTATCACTGGCTGTTCCTTGCCCAGCCCTATCCGTTCCCAGAAACCATGATCGGCCATGACCCAGACGCCTATTTCGAACGCTGTCTTTTAGGTTTCGGAAAAGCGAGCCTCGACGATTTCAACAGCGATCTGCTGGCCATCTACAGAAACGCTTGGCGTGACCCGGAATGCATCCGCGCAATGTGCCACGACTACCGTGCAGCAATCGAAGTGGATTGGGCACACGACAATGCAGATTTAAATCGTAGCGTCACCTGCCCCGCGCTTGTTCTCTATGGCAAGGACGGCGCAATGGCGCGTCTACTTGATGTACCAGGGACATGGGCGGATCGGCTTCGCGATATGCAGCACGCCGCAATCGAAGGCGGACACTTCTTTCCAGATCAGTCGCCAAAAGCCACCGCAGATGCGCTGTTGGGCTTTCTCAACTCACTGTAAACGGGAGAAGGGAAATGGCGCGGTTGACGGGGCTCGAACCCGCGACCCCCGGCGTGACAGGCCGGTACTCTAACCAACTGAGCTACAACCGCGCATTTCACGCAGACGCTTTGGGCAGTGGTGGCGCGGTTGACGGGGCTCGAACCCGCGACCCCCGGCGTGACAGGCCGGTACTCTAACCAACTGAGCTACAACCGCTCACTGCCGCCCGCATCTGGGCGTGACGCGGGTTCTATGGTCAGTGCCCTGCCCCGTCAAGCGCTTTC
>JANSYF010000107.1 GCA_024742575.1 Paracoccaceae bacterium
CCACGAGTATCAGGCGAAAGCCCTGCTACGCAGCTACGGCGCCCCGGTGTCGGATGGCCGCGTGGTCCTCAAGGCCGAAGAGGCCAAGACCAAGGCAGGCGAAATGGACGGCCCGCTCTGGGTGGTCAAGGCCCAGATCCATGCGGGTGGCCGCGGCAAGGGCAAGTTCAAGGAAGAAAGCGCTGGCGAAGCTGGCGGCGTACGCCTTGCCAAGTCGGTTGAAGAAGCCGCTGAAGAAGCCAAAAAGATGCTGGGCCGCACCCTTGTGACCAAGCAAACCGGCGACGCTGGCAAGCAAGTCAACCGCATCTACATCGAAGATGGCTCGGGCATCCAGACCGAGATGTATCTGGCCCTCCTCGTTGACCGTCAAACCTCTCGCGTGTCCTTCGTGGCCTCCACCGAAGGCGGCATGGACATCGAAGAGGTTGCGGAAAGCACGCCTGAGAAAATTCTCAGTTTCTCGGTCGATCCGGCCACGGGATACCAAGCATTCCACGGTCGCCGCATCGCGTTCAACCTCGGCCTTGAAGGCAAGCAGGTAAAGCAATGCGTGGCGCTGATGGGCACGCTCTATAAGCTCTTCACTGAAAAAGACATGGAGATGCTGGAAATCAACCCGCTGATCGTGTCTGACGATGGTGATCTGAAATGCCTTGATGCCAAGATGGGTTTTGACGGCAACGCAATCTATCGTCACCCCGAAATCGCAGAACTGCGCGACGAGACCGAAGAAGACCCCAAAGAGCTTGAGGCGTCCAAGTATGACCTCAACTACATCGCTCTGGATGGTGAAATCGGCTGCATGGTGAACGGCGCGGGCCTTGCCATGGCGACAATGGACATCATCAAACTCTACGGTGCGGAACCGGCCAACTTCCTCGACGTGGGCGGTGGTGCGACCAAGGAAAAGGTCACCGAAGCGTTCAAGATCATCACCTCAGACCCGCAGGTCAAAGGCATCCTCGTCAACATCTTCGGCGGCATCATGCGCTGCGACGTGATCGCGGAAGGCGTGATCGCTGCGGTGAAAGAAGTTGGCCTCAAGGTGCCACTTGTGGTGCGTCTCGAAGGCACGAACGTCGAAAAGGGCAAGGAGATCATCCAGAACTCCGGCCTCGACGTGATCGCCGCCGACGACCTAAAGGATGGTGCACAGAAGATCGTGAAGGCGGTCAAGGGCTGATGATCCGGGCTGGCTGGATAACCGCACTTGCCTGTGTGGCCATTCCCGGCTGGGTCGCTGCCGGACCGTTTGACGATCCGGCAGACGCAGGCGCGTTGATGGGTGAGGCGTGTGTTACCACATCTCTCGACTTCGATGCCCTGTTTGCATCCGCACAAGAACGTGCAACCGCCGCAGGGTTACCGCAGGTGATGGCTTCTGACGAAGCCGCCATGTTCGGCAATCCCGGTGGCGCGCATGTCGTGTTCTCGCGCCGGATCGACTCGATGGCTTGCCAGCTCACCATCCCGCCCGACCCCGGAACCGAGGCGTTCTTTACCAACCTGCGTGATGTCATACAGGCCCGGATCGACGCGACATACCCCGGTGCACTTTCGGACGAGATGGATAAACCATCGCCGCACGAGGCCGCACATCAATGGGTCTTTCGCATACCCAAGGAACGCCATTTCGCCGTCTCGCACAGCTGGATCCGTGACAGAGGGGTCTCCCTCTCGATCGGCTACAGCCAGATTTACGAATAATTCCGCTCCGCGCGGACCGAACGACAGAAGTAGGAGAGCCACCGTGGCCGTACTCATCGACGAAAACACCAAAGTGATCTGTCAGGGCCTTACCGGCTCGCAGGGCACCTTCCACACTGAACAGGCGATTGCCTATGGCACCAAGATGGTCGGCGGCGTCACGCCGGGCAAAGGTGGCATGACCCATCTCGACCTGCCGGTTTTTAACTCGGTCCACGAGGCCAAGCACGCGACCGAAGCGAACGCCACAGTGATCTATGTCCCGCCGCCCTTCGCAGCGGACTCGATCCTCGAAGCGATCGACGCCGAAATGGAAGTCATCGTCTGTATCACCGAAGGCATCCCCGTCTTAGACATGATGCGCGTCAAGCGCGCGCTGGAAACTTCCAAATCACGCCTGATCGGCCCGAACTGCCCCGGTGTCATCACGCCTGACGCCTGCAAGATCGGCATCATGCCCGGCCACATCCATCGTCGTGGCAGCGTCGGCGTTGTGTCCCGCTCCGGAACGCTCACCTACGAGGCGGTAAAGCAGACCACCGATGTGGGTCTGGGCCAGTCCACATGTGTGGGCATCGGTGGCGACCCCATCAAAGGGACCGAACATATCGACGTGCTGGAATGGTTCCTCGCAGATGACGAGACCGAAAGCATCATCATGATCGGCGAGATCGGTGGCTCGGCCGAAGAAGAAGCCGCTGAATTCCTAGCCTCCGAGAAAAAGAAAGGTCGTTGGAAGCCGACCGCAGGCTTTATCGCAGGCCGCACTGCCCCTCCGGGACGTCGCATGGGTCACGCTGGCGCGATTGTTGCAGGCGGCAAAGGTGGTGCAGATGACAAGATTGAAGCGATGAAATCCGCTGGCATCGTCGTTGCAGAAAGCCCCGCCAGCCTTGGCGAAGCGGTACTCGAAGCGATCAAGGGCTAAGGGCCCGCGTAAGGTGGTTTGACGACACCTTACATCACGACAAAGGTAGGCCGGGCATATGCCCGGCTTGCGTACAAACAAAAAGCCGCGCGATAGCGGATCGCATGATCCGCTTTCCTGCTGCTTGATCAGACCGGTTCGGGAGGACCACGACACATGACGGATCAAAGCCCTAACGACCTCTTCCACGCCTCCAGCTTTATGCAGGGGCACAACGCGGCATATCTGGAACAGATGTACGCGCGGTATGCGAACGACCCCAACGCGGTCGACGAAGCGTGGCAGGCGTTCTTCCGGCAACTTGGCGATGACGAGGTCAGCGTCAAGAAAGAGGCGACCGGCCCAAGCTGGGCGCGCGCCGACTGGCCGCCGATGCCGAATGATGACCTGACCGCCGCATTGGATGGCCAATGGCCCGTCGCCCCGGCCGAGATCAAAGGCGCCGGAGACAAGATCAAAGCCAAGGCGCAGGAAAAAGGCGTAGAGGTCACCGACGACGCGATCCAACGCGCGGTGCTCGACTCCATCCGCGCCCTGATGATTATCCGCGCCTACCGTATCCGGGGGCACCTTGCCGCCGATCTCGACCCATTGGGCATGCGCGAACAGACGGCACATCCCGAACTCGATCCTAAATCCTACGGCTTCACCGAGGCCGACATGGACCGTCCGATCTTCATCGACAATGTTCTGGGCCTCCAGATCGCGTCGATGCGCGAGATCCTTGATATCGTGCGCCGCACCTATTGCGGCACCTTCGCGCTGCAATACATGCACATCTCCGATCCCGAACAGTCCGCGTGGCTTAAGGAACGGATCGAAGGCTACGGCAAGGAAGTCGCATTCACCCGCGAAGGCCGCAAGGCGATCCTGAACAAGATGGTCGAAGCAGAAGGTTTCGAGAAATTCCTCCACGTCAAATACATGGGCACCAAGCGCTTTGGCCTTGATGGCGGAGAAAGCCTGATCCCCGCGATGGAGCAGATCATCAAGCGCGGCGGCAACCTTGGCGTTCAGGAAATCGTCATCGGCATGCCACACCGGGGCCGCCTGTCGGTTCTGGCCAACGTGATGCAGAAACCCTACCGCGCGATCTTCAACGAATTTCAGGGCGGCAGCTTCAAGCCTGAAGATGTCGACGGCTCGGGCGACGTGAAATACCACCTCGGCGCGTCTTCCGACCGCGAGTTTGACAACAACACGGTGCACCTGTCGCTGACCGCTAACCCGTCACACCTCGAAGCGGTCAACCCGGTGGTTCTCGGCAAGGTCCGCGCCAAGCAAGACCAGATCGGCGATACCGAGCGCCGCAAGGTCATGCCAATCCTTTTGCACGGCGATGCGGCCTTTGCAGGTCAGGGCGTCGTGGCCGAATGTTTCGCCCTGTCGGGTCTGCGCGGCCACCGCAGCGGCGGCACGGTTCATATCGTTGTGAACAACCAGATCGGCTTTACGACAGCGCCGCACTTCTCGCGCTCGTCGCCCTACCCGACCGACAACGCACTGGTGGTCGAAGCGCCGATCTTCCACGTCAACGGCGACGACCCAGAAGCGGTGGTCCACGCCGCCAAGGTCGCAACCGAATACCGCCAGAAATTCGGTAAAGACGTTGTCATCGACATTTTCTGCTACCGTCGCTTTGGCCACAACGAGGGGGATGAACCGATGTTCACCAACCCGTTGATGTACAAGAAGATCAAACAGCAGAAGACCACCCTCTCGCTCTACACCGAACGTCTGGTCAAGGACGGCCTGATCCCCGAAGGCGAAATCGAGGATATGAAGGCCGCGTTCCAAGCGCATCTGAACGAAGAGTTCGAATCCGGCAAAACCTACAAGCCCAACAAGGCTGACTGGCTGGACGGACGTTGGAGCCATCTCGACCGTCAGGACAAAGATGACTACCAACGTGGCCAGACCGCGATCAGCCCTGAAACCATGTCTCAGGTCGGTGAATCCCTTAGCCGCCTGCCCGACGGTTTTCCGGTGCACAAAACCGTGGCGCGTCTGCTCGACACCCGAAAAGACATGTTCGAAACTGGCGTGGGCTTTGACTGGGCCACTGCCGAGGCTCTGGCCTTCGGCTCACTGCTTACCGAAGGCTACCCCGTGCGCCTTGCCGGTCAGGACAGCACACGCGGCACGTTCAGCCAGCGTCATTCGGGCATCGTCAATCAGGACACGGAAGAACGGTACTACCCGCTCAACCACATCCGCGAGGGCCAGTCGCGCTACGAAGTGATCGACTCCGCACTGTCGGAATACGCTGTGCTGGGTTTTGAATACGGCTACTCGCTGGCAGAACCGAACGCACTGACCTTGTGGGAAGCCCAGTTCGGCGACTTCGCCAACGGCGCGCAGATCATGTTCGACCAGTTCGTCAGCTCAGGCGAAAGCAAGTGGCTGCGCATGTCCGGCCTCGTTTGCCTGCTGCCGCACGGGTTCGAAGGTCAGGGCCCGGAACACTCCTCCGCGCGTCTTGAACGCTTCCTGCAGATGAGCGGTCAGGACAACTGGATCGTGGCCAACTGCACCACCCCGGCCAACTACTTCCACATCCTGCGCCGCCAGCTGCACCGCTCGTTCCGCAAGCCGTTGATCCTGATGACACCGAAGTCGCTTCTGCGTCACAAGTTGGCGGTCTCCAAGACTGAGGAATTCACCACCGGGTCCAGCTTCCACCGCGTGCTGTGGGACGATGCGCAATATGGCAACTCGGACACCAC
>JANSYF010000052.1 GCA_024742575.1 Paracoccaceae bacterium
ACGGAGACAGATCTTCCCCGCTCCGCGACGTTGTCCCGGTCTCACTCATCCCGATTTTCCCATCTCTGAAGGGTGGCCCTAGCCGTCCACCAAGTCCCGGCGCGCCTCTTCGATCAGGCGTGCCATCTCCCGCAGGTCAGCTTCCAGCGGGGTGTCCCCCTTGGCGGCCACCCGCGCACTGGGCAGCATCGGGAAGGTCACCAGCGACACCTCCCACAGCTCCAGTTCCGTCAGAACCCTGCGGCCCTGCTTGTCCTTTGTCGCCGCTTTGGTGCGATAGCCGATCGACAACCCGTCAATCGCCCCCGCCGCCACCAGCGCCGCCGCTTCCCGACCGCGTGCAACGCTGTCTAGCAACCGACCTTTCACATACAGCCCAGTCGCATCCTCGCGCACGTCGTCCCAAATGCCGATGGGCTGCGCAGGATCGTGCTGCCACAGCATCTTGACCGCGCGACCGCTGTCAATCAATCGCGTCAACGACGCACCATAAGCCCCTGTTGAAACGATATCATTTCCTTGATCACACTGCCCAAAACGTGACGCATACCCTTCGATCACACTGCCATCCGAGACCGTGATATCCGCGTCGAATCGGCAAAACTTCCGTTCCAAATCCATCCCAAACTCCTTCATGGCGTCACCTGAACAAACTTCAGAAACACATCCGCCAGCACCGCCGCCGCAACGCCATAGACCGCCAGCCACACCCGCCGCTCCAACCGCTCGATCAACCCTTCGATCCGGTCAAGCCGTCCTGAAATGCCCTCGAACCGCAACTGCGTGACCCGCTCATAACCCTCCAGCTTCAGTGCAGGCGCGCAATCAAACGGCTCATACCCTGCGCGCGGCTCACTCATCGGCAAGCACCGGCAACCCAAGCAACGCGCGCTTTTCCGCCGTCGTCAGAAACTCCGCCCGCGCCACCCGCGCCCATTGCGCATCGCGCTCCGCCGCCAGCGCGGGCACCTGATCCAGATCGGGCTTCAGAACCAAATCCTGCCCCGCATGCTGCGACAGCCAGGCCGACAACGCCGCCGTCACCCGCGACACCAGCGGCAACACCGTCAGGCGATAAAACGCCCGATGCGCCTCGGCGTAGTTGGCAAATGTTGCCTCTCCGGGAATCCCCAGCAGCATCGGAGGCACCCCAAACGCCACCGCAATCTCACGCGCCGCCGCTTCCTTGGTCTTCTGAAATTCCATGTCCGACGGCGAAAACCCCATCGGTTTCCAGTCAAGCCCGCCTTCCAACAGCATCGGCCGCCCCGCATTGCGCGCGCCCATGTGATGGCTCTCGATCTCTTCGACCAAGCGATCGTACTGATCTGTTCCCATCCCCGACACGCCATCCGTGCCGTGATAGACAATCGCCCCAGACGGCCGCGCGGCATTGTCCAACAATCCCTTGGACCAGCGCGACGCCGCATTGTGCACATCCAACGCCTGCGCCGCTGCCACCATCGGGCTTAACCCGTAATGGTCGTCCTGCGGGTGAAACGCCTTCACATGACAAATCGGCGCGGCACCGTCCCCCATGTCGAACCGATGTGCCTTACCACCGACCCCGTACTCATAGGCAACAGGCCAGCCATCCGCCCCCGGAACCAGCTTCATTCGATCCGACCGCAACACATGCAACTCGCCAGGCACGCCATCCGCGCCCACCGCTTCGAAATATCCGTCCCCAGACAGCAAGAGCTGCCCATAGAACGCCTCGAACAACTCCGCCTGACCCTGCGCCGGGTTCGGCCTGCGCAACACATCCAAAAGCGGATGCACCTCGTAGCGCTGCGCCGCATCCTGCAACACCAACGGCACCGCAGCTCCCGCCTCTGCGATCAGCTTAACCGCCCGAAACCCCACCGGATTTCCCGTAAATCCCGTCCGCGTCAAAGACGCCGTGTCCCGTGCCGACCACGCCACGCGACCCATGTTCTGCCACGCCACCACAGGCCCCGTGGCACTGGCCTTAGCCTCGATCCCGGCCTCTTGCTTGCGGCTCTGCCGAAAGATGTCCCACACCATGCTGCTGCGCTCCTCGCAAATCCCGTTTTGTATTCGGCGCGGTCGGAAAGGTCTCTCGAACCCCTCCGACCATCCGTGCGCCAAAGACCCAAACCCGCAGATCTCTGGCTCTCCCAGACACGGCTCCCCCGTCCGTAGCCCGCCGCGTCGCCGGGCCCCGCTCCCAAACCACCGTTCTGTCAAATTCCGTGGCGCTCTCCTGACCGCGCCTTCCGATGAAACCAACCTAACCGGCAAAAGTTAACGGCTGGAAACCATACCGTGCGCTCAGCGGCGCAACGTCCGAACGCGCGGCACACGCCATTCCGCCGCCCGCGCAATTACCAGATCGGTCAGCGCCCAAACCAGCGCGTCCAACCGATCCGGAGACCCCGCCCCTTGGTATCCCAACCGCGTCATCTGACACATCTCATCCTCAAGCGCGTCAAACGCCCCGTGATGCGCCACACGCCCCTGCTCGTACAAAGCCGCCACAGGCTCGGCCCGCGCCGCCTTGGACCGTGACGCATGCACCCGCACAACCGGCACCATCGGATCGACCTGCCGCAACACGGCCTCAACCATGTCACCACCCTGATTGACCTCGGCAACCAGCGCATGCGCGCCCCAGCGCTCCATCGCCGTGATCGCCCGCCGCGCCCAGACCAGCGGCGACACGCCCTGCACCGTGCAATCCTCCAACACCACCGCCCGCCAGTCCTGCGGCGGCCCGTCTGTGTTCACCCCGGCCACCACGATCCCGCAGGCATCCGACCCTTTGCCGCTCGACGCTGTCGGATCAACCGCCACCACAATCCGGTCAAACACCGGCACTGTTGAACACCTCGCGCGCTCCAAAGCCTCCATCGACCAAAGCGCACCCTCGGCCTGATCCAGCAGATCGCCGTCCAATTCCTGCCGCCCCAACCGCGTGCCAGCATAACGCGCCCGCACCTCATCCAGAAACGACGAGGCCAAATAGGCCCGGTTCGAATCGGTCGGCGCGCGCGTCACAACCGTCGAAGGTGCCGCCAACAAATCCTTCAGAACGCCCACATTTCTTGGCGTGGTTGTCACGCACACCCGTGGATGCGTTCCTAGGCGCAGCGTGAACTGCAACATGTCCCACGCCTCCTGCGCACGCTTCCATTTCGCAAGCTCATCCACCCACGCACCGTCAAACTGCGGCCCGCGCAAACTCTCGGGGTCATGCGCCGAACACGCCACAGCCTCGGCTCCATTTGGCCATCGCAAAATCCGCCGCGTCGCCAACCACTCGGGTCGTCGATCAGGCGGCGAACAGGCCATGATCCCGCTGTCACCAAAAATCATCACTTCGCGCACCTGATCCAAGGTCTCGCCCACCAGCGCCACGCGCCGGGCAGCCCCCTTGTCCAAGGGCCGCGATCCTTCGGCCATGGACCGCACCCATTCGGCACCGGCGCGGGTTTTCCCCGTGCCGCGCCCACCAAGGATGACCCACGACCGCCAGTTCCCCTCTGGAGGCAACTGGTGCGGATGCGCCCAGAACTCGAAAAGATAGGGCAACGCCAAAAGCGCCCCATCCACCTTTTCAAGACTGCTCAGGAACGCGTCCCTCTCGGCAACACTGGCGGAGGCGATCAAGTCGGCACCCGACCGCAACCCGCGCCGCATCGAGGTCAAGCCCGTAAGCCCCTTCAATGGCGGCATGTTCTCGGCGATGTCTTTCAATCTGAACCTCCGTATCCTTGGCGTGTTTCAGCCAGGCCCGCAATTCGCTCAGCGCTTTCGCTGCCTCGGTTGCAGTGCCCGTTTCTCCGGCCTCCACCTTGCTACGCAGCGCTGCCACCATCTCGCGGATGGTTCGCAGCTCCTGCGCAATGGCATCGCGCTCGGTCTCAAGCGCGCTGCCCATCTCTTCTGCAGTGATCAAAACCATGCGATCCCTGCCTCCTGTGCTGAATGGATCTCCGTCCATCGACGCACCGGCAGACCGCGGGACACCCCGCAACCTGTTGATGCCTAGCAGGCACCGACCAATTGACCGCAAAACCGGAAAGAAGCAGCTAACGCGCAGCGCGGTCGCTTAAGACCTCAGCAAGACCTTACGCCCAACGGCACCACACCCATGATCAGGCTACAAATTGAAGTGATTCAGGGTTTCTTAACCACAACCCGCGCGGCTCAGAAAATCCCGCGTCGCAGCAGGTTCAGCCCAAGGATCAGGAACACGTAAAGCACCAGTTTGCGAAAGCCTTCATTCGAAAACCGCGACCGCAAACGCGCCCCAAGCGAGAACCCCAACAAAGTCGGCAGAATCAACAGCAGCGACACAAAGCCCAACTCAGGTGTCACCAAACCCTGCTGCACATAGGCCACCGCAAAAGGCACGCCGCCCACAAACAGCAAAAGGCCTGTCGCGCGGACAAACTCGTCTTTGGGCACCTGCCGCGCGCTCATATACATGATGACCGGCGCGATCCACACGCCGGAAAGCCCGCCCAAAATACCCGCGAGGTTGCCAAAGATCACCTGCGCAACCGTGTCGAACCGGTCCGGAATGCGCGGCATCGCAAAGCGCAGGTTCAACACCGCGAAAGACACAATGGACAGGCCAAGCGCCAGAAAGATGACCCGGTCCGACACCTCGGTCGACAGCAGCACTGTCAGAAAAACGCTCACCGCCAGCGAAATCGCAAACACCCAATATCGCGAGATCGCCCCACGCAGATCGCCCATCGTCCAGATCTGCCACGCGTTCGATGCGATGATCGGCCCAAGCCCCATCGCAATCGCCGTGCGCGGGTCGATGACCATGGTCAACATGCTGATCGCCGCTGTCGGCAGACCGATGCCCACCAGTCCCTTGACGGATCCGGCAATGACAAACACCACCGCGCCCACAAGCAGAAAGTCGATCACATCCATGCCGGGGCCACTCCCTCAGGTGCGGACAGGATCAATTTTCCCGCTGCGCTTCCAGCGCCCGGTATGCCGCGACATTCGCGTTGTGCTCGGCCAACGTCACCGCGAAATTATGCCCATCCGCCGGATCAAGCGTCTTGGCCACAAAGAAGATGTACCCCGTTTCATCCGGGTTCAGCGCCGCTTCGATGCTGGCGCGGCCCGGATTGGCAATCGGGGTCGGCGGCAGCCCGTCAATCACATAGGTGTTCCACGGCGTTTCCGCCCGCAATTCGCTCTGCCGGATTCCGCGCCCCAGCACACCCTGACCGCGTGTGATCCCGTAGATCACCGTGGGGTCAGTCTGCAGGCGCATACCCTGCTCCAGTCGATTGACAAAGACGCTCGACACAAGGAAGCGCTCATCCGGCGTACCCGTTTCCTTTTCAATGATCGACGCCATGACCAATGCCTCTTCCGGGCTGTCATACGGCAACCCGTCCTGTCGATTGGCCCAAGCCTCGGCCAGAATGCGCTGCTGCGCCGATTCCATCCGCTCCAGCAACTCTGCCCGGCTACTGCCCGGCGTGATCTCGTAACTGTCGGGGGCCAACGCCCCTTCGGCAGGGATCTCTTCGATCTCACCCTCAAGGATGTCGATCTGCCCCAGCTCCTGCACGATCTGCCAGCTGGTCACACCCTCGGCCAAGGCCACCCGATAGCGCGTGTCCAGCTCGGCCTTCACACTGGTGTAGGCTTCAGGCGCTTCGTCTTCCGCCGGGTTGAATTCTGCAATCTCGACAAATCGTCCTGTCGCCGGGTCCAGCTCGCGCACCTGCACAGTGGCGCGCGCAATGCTCACCCGGTACACCACTTCCGTACCACAGGTGCTCGCCCCGCCGCGCGTGACGATGTCGACGATCTGCTCCATCGACGCACCTTCTGGTACAAGGAACGATCCCGCCTTCAACTGCGATGTCTTTCCCGCGTAATCTGCCCCAATCCGCAACAGAGACGCACTCGATACCGCACCGTCTTCGGCCAAATCTTCGGACACATTCCGGAAATTGCTGCCCCGCTCCACCTGCACGCAAATCGCCTGCTCCAACGGACCTCCCGATACGTATTCGTTCTGCGCCCAAATCAGGACACCGCCAAAAAGGAATGCCAGCACGACCAGAAAGGTCAGCGCGTTGGACGCGATGTGACGCCACATGATTTAGCGATCCAACTTTCCGAAGACGACGCTGGCATTGGTACCACCAAACCCGAACGAATTGGACAGCGCATAGGTAATTGGGCGTTCCCTCTTTACCTTGGGGGCAAGATCCACAGTGGTTTCGACCGCCGGTTTATCAAGGTTCAGCGTCGGTGGTGCCACCTGATCGCGGATCGCAAGGATCGAAAAGATCGCCTCGATCGCACCAGCCGCACCCAACAGGTGCCCTGTGGCAGACTTGGTCGACGACATGGTCACTTTGCCCGCCGCATCCCCCATCATCCGCTCGACAGCACCCAGCTCGATCACATCCGCCATGGTCGACGTGCCGTGCGCGTTGATATAGTCGATATCGGCAGGTTCGATCCCCGCATGCTTCAACGCCGCACGCATCGACCGCTCACCACCCTCACCGTCCTCAGACGGTGCGGTGATGTGATACGCATCACCGGACAGTCCATAGCCGCACACCTCTGCGTAAATCTTTGCGCCGCGCGCCTTGGCGTGTTCGTATTCCTCCAACACAACCACACCCGCGCCTTCACCCATGACAAACCCATCGCGATCCGCATCATAAGGACGGCTTGCCGCTTTGGGGTCATCCCCGCGTTTGGTCGACAGCGCTTTACAGGCATTGAAACCCGCGATCCCGATCTCGGAAATCGCCGCCTCTGCGCCACCAGCGACCATCACATCGGCATCGCCGAACATAATCAACCGTGCCGCATCGCCAATCGCGTGCGCACCCGTGGAGCAGGCGGTAACCACCGCGTGGTTCGGCCCTTTGAAACCATATTTGATCGACACGTTGCCTGAAATCAGGTTGATCAGCGCGCCCGGAATAAAGAACGGCGACACCCGCCGTGGGCCCTTGTCCCGGATCAACAGCGCAGTCTCTGCGATTGAATTCAGACCACCAATACCCGAGCCAATCATCACACCCGTGCGCAAACGGCTTTCCTCGTCCTCGGGCATCCAACCCGCATCCGTTACCGCCTGCTGGGCTGCCGCCATTCCGAAAAGAATGAACTCATCGACTTTGCGCTGTTCTTTCTTCTCAAGATACGCATCAGGATTGAACGTCCCGTCCGTCCCGTCGCCATACGGCACTTCACAGGCGTAGGTCGTGGCCAGATGGCCAGCATCGAACTTACTGATCGTGCCCGCGCCAGACTGTCCGTCCAGAATGCGCGACCAACTCGCTTCGACACCGTCGGCCAACGGTGTCACCAATCCCAAGCCTGTCACAACTACTCGACGCATGGTGTTGCCCTTCCCTCGAATGCACTTGCCCGCTCTTACCCCGTTCGCGGCGGCACCCGCAAGAGTCCAGCCGCCCGGCAGGGTATTCTTGCCGGTTCAACTTGCCGTCTGGCCAGTTTCCGTCAACGGAAACACGCGATGCGTCGACGCATCGCCTGTCTATCCCCAACGGTCTCCCAAATCCGCACGCGCCCGGTCGACCCAGTGGTCCTGCAACCACGCTGTCGGCTTGGCGAAGCGGATCAGCGACCCGCGATAGCCCTCAATCGCTTCCGGCATCTTGGGGCGTCCATGAAAACAGACCACACACGCCTCAGCAGGCAGCTGCGCCGCACGCAGATAATTGCCCGGAAACGGGTTGCAGTCATACTTGAAGCTCACCACCCAATCACCTGGGATATATGTGAAAACTTCGCGATCCATCGCCTTGTGCGATGTATAACGCTGCTCAGACCCCCGCGCGACCTCGACCTCGCGGTACGCATCCGCCGCCAGATCGTCATACAGAAACCCGTGCACCGCCGGATCATAGCGAAACACCGACCCATGCCCAGTGGGCCGCCACTTGCGGGCCTCGGTCCAGTCATGGCGCATCACCACATGCCCCGGTGCCAAGGTCAGCAAATCATCCAGTGACCCGGTGATCACCACATCCAGATCGAACCCCAGAACCGGTCCATCCAGATCGGGGATCAATCCCGGCTTGAAAAGCGACACCTTGCGCATTGCGCCTTGCCGGTTCGCCACCTTGAGCGCCGCTGCCATCGGCTCGGCAAAAGGTTCAACCGGCAGGTCCAGCACTTCGATATCCGGGTGAAGCCCTTCGGCATGTTCGGTCATGCACACAAACCGCACCGGGCAAGACAGGTTGCGCCGCACGCCGGAATAAAGCCGGTTCACGTATTCCGGCCCGAACAGGGTACCCCATTTGATACAGGCGACAGTGGCAAGAGTTGGCATGGTCATGCGTCCGCTTAGCAACGGTTCGGCCGAATGACCAGATGCCGCTTGGCGCGCCGCCCCCCGCCGTTTATACTTGCCCCCATGAGTAGCTGAGATGCAGGAGGACATGATGAAGACTGCGTGCACCCTGCGGGTGACAGGCTGATCGCCGCACCCGGACCATGTGAATGCCCCGCCGGGGCAGATTTCTCAGCGACAGGATCAAACCCTTGACCAAATATACACGCGCCGACCTTGGATGGTCGGACCACTTTGCGCGTCAACTGACCGACGACGACGCCCCCCTCATCCCAGCACGCATCTCAGAGGTGCACCGCAGCCAACTTGTTGCTTTGTCCGAAGCAGGCGAAATGCGGCTGATACCCACCGACAGCGCGGGCGCTTATGCCGTGGGCGACTGGGTGATGACCGACGGCACCAGCGCAGTCCGTCGCCTAGACCCAGTGACCGAACTGCACCGCCGCGCGGCAGGCCACACCGTCAGCGACCAACGCATCGCAGCCAATGTCGACACCGTGGGTCTTGTCACCTCCTGCAACGCCGATTTTAACGTCGCGCGACTTGAGCGGTATCTCGCGCTCGCCCTCGCGTCGAACGCACTGCCGCTGGTAATCCTGACCAAGGCCGACCTCTGCGATGACCCCGACAGTTTTAAACGGCAGGCCGAACGCCTGTCGCCGCTGGTGACCGCTATCGCCGTCAACGCCAAAGACCCCGAAGATGTGGCCCGCCTCAACGCATGGTGCAGCAAGGCGCAAACCTTGGCCCTGCTCGGCTCTTCTGGTGTGGGCAAGACCACCCTGCGCAACGCCCTCACCGGAGAGGCTGAAGCCACGCAGGATATCCGCGAAGACGACGGCAAGGGCCGTCACACAACGACCCACCGTGCCCTGCGCCCAACGCTGGCGGGCGGATGGCTGATCGACACACCAGGGATGCGCGAACTGCAACTGTCGGGCACCAGCGACGGACTCGAAGAACTTTTTGACGACATCGAAACCCTTGCCGCCCAATGCAAGTTTTCCAATTGCGCCCATGACAGCGAACCGGGTTGCGCCGTCAAAGCCGCCCTTGGCGATGGCACACTCGACCAAGCCCGCTACGACCGCTGGCAAAAGCTACGCCGCGAAGATCAATACAACTCGGAAACCATCGCCGCCGCCCGTGCCCGGCAGAAATCTTTTGGCCGGGTGGTGAAAGAGGCGATGGCGAAGAGTAAGCACAAACGCGGGTATGAAGAGTGAAAAGATTTGCTGGCCACAAAGCCCGCACTTATTAAATGTCAGCGAAATCCAAGGCTCTTTAGCCCAAAGCGGGATGGCCACTTTAAGCCCGTTGCGCACGTGTTGAAGTCTCGCTGCGCACTTAAGGATGAAATCTGCGGCCGCTGTGAAAAACTGCATGCTGCCGTGCAGTCGGAAAAGCGACTGTTCTTGTAAGTCACAGCACGGATCAAGTGTGGGATTTACATGTAGCGGGAGAAATCGGCCTACGCGTCAGTTGCGTCTTTGGTTGGTTTCGTCGCGCTGCACATGCCCGAAGGTCTAAAGATCGACGGAACGTACGCATCGCGCACCGGACCCAAAGCTCTGCGACCTGGCAAGTTCCCATTAATTGAGAGCGCATGTCGTCATCCTCTAATTTCGGATACCGCAAGCATCATCTATAATGCACCAACCCCTTTTTCTCCAAAGTCTCCAACATGCTGTGAAGATGATGCTGGAAATGCTGGGTAAAGTGTTTGGCCGTGCGCGAAACTGGTCGATGAGCTGGCGTTAGAACAGCAAAAGGATAATAAATCGGCCTAGCCATCCGGCGATACACGATCCTGCTGGATTGCCGTCCGGTTTGCGTGTTCAGCCAAACACTTAATGGACTAAACACGCCATAGGCCATAGCATTTTCAATGAGTGGTAAGCAGCTCGTTGCAGCATTCTGAAACTGGAATTGCGCATTGAAGTGCAGCCCCTCGGCTGCCATGCGTTCATTGATTTGCTGCGAGATGAAGTGCTCGGTCAGAAATGATGCACAGGGCTTGCCATCAAGGTCTTGCAATTCAACGACATTCTTTTGCGCCAGTGGATCATCTGCCGAAAGCGCAACAAGACATTCAACGGTAATCCTGTCTTCTCGAACCAGTTCGGTTGACGCCATGCATTCGGCAAGACCGACGTCAAAGCGCTGTGTGGAAACGGCCCTGTAGATCGCGCTTGAATGGCGGGACATCACCAGGAACTCACAGTTCGGAAATTCCGTGATGAACTTGCCAATGACATCCGGGACGAAAAGCTCGGCAAGCATAGGCATGCACGCGATCCGAACCTTCTGTTTTAAACCTGAATCCTTGCCGGTCATGGCATTCTTGACGTAGCCAACATCCTGCAAAATTCGTTCAGCCTCATCACGAAGATAATATGCCTCAGGAACTGGAACGAGCCGTCGGTTCCTGCGTTCAAACAATTGATACCCGATGCCTGCCTCAAGCTTGCTGAGAATAGCGCTGATGGATGACTGCGTCCGCCCAAGATTTTTAGCAGCCTGCCCGACCGACCCGGTCAGCATAATTTCTCGGAAGACTTTGAGCTGCCACAAATCCATCGCCAAATCCGATCATATCATCGCTATTAATCGTTGGTTTAGATGCATTTTCAAACCTACGCTATCAGAATCAGGTTTTCCGTGCGTTCGGCACTGATCTCGCACACCTGCTCGGGAAACAGACAATCAAACACGAACTGACAAGGAGGTAAGCATGAAGATTTTTAAGGGTTTTTTGAAAGGGGTGGCGGTTGCTGGGATGTTGGGGACAACACCAGTGTTGGCACAAGAAGTGACGATGAACTTTGGTTTCTCGACACCCGAGGAACATGACTATGGTCGGATGGCGATCAAGTTCAAAGAACTTGTGGAAGACTATTCAAATGGCGAGATCGAAGTCAAAATCCGCTGTTGCTCACAAATCTCGACGGAAGATGATGCATTCAAAGCGCTCCAGCTGGGAACAGTTGACGCCTTCTTCATCACACAGAATAACATCTCGCCGCATTGGCCGCTCATGGATGTTTTCGTGCTTCCATATGTCTTTGAAAACCGCGAGCACATTGATGCAGTATTGAGCGGGCCCGTCGGGCAGACTGTCCGTGAACAGATCTATGCTGACACCGGTGTGCACCTGCTGACATTTGGCGGAGTGTTCTTCCGCGACATGTATTCTGTTGAGAAGCCGGTCACGAGTTTCGCAGACTTCGAGGGTCTTAAGTTCCGCGTTCCCAAGAACGAAGTCATGATTGACACAATCGGCTCATTTGGCGCCGAGCCAATTCCACTTGCTTGGTCGGAAACTCCAACGGCGCTTCAGACCGGGACAATTGACGCGTCCGACAACGGAATCGGCACCATAAAGTCGATGAAATTCTACGAATTTGCCAAACATCTGGTCATCCTGGAACACTTCTCGGGAACGTCGCCGTTGCTTGCCAGTGACCGCTTTATCAGTCGTCTAACCGACGATCAGCGTGCTGCCGTTCAACGGGCCGCTGATGAAGCAGGACAGTTCATGTATGACTTCATGCGTGACGATCTGGACTCGCTGCGTACTTGGCTAGTCGAACAAGGCGGCATGACACGTCACGATCCCGATCGCGCACCGTTCATCGCGGCAGCCCAGAAGATCCAGGACGAAGTTGCAAGCGGTGCCAGCGATCAGTTCCGCGCCTTGCTGACAGAAATCAGAGCGGCCGCCCCAGACAAGTGATGCTGTGCAAACCGGATAACCCCGTGCGAACGGGGTTATCACCGTGCGCTGAGAAAGAGCTATGGAAAACACTGAACAGAAACGATCAATTTGGGCATTCCTAGATGCTCATTTCGAAGAAATCATTTCCTGCGCGGCTCTGGCAATCATCGCATGTTGCGTCATGGCGCAGGTGATCTCGCGCTTCGTTTTTAGCTTGGGTTTGACATGGACTGAGGAATTGGCGGGCTTCGCTATGCCTTGGGCCATATACATGGGGGCGGCCCTTGGTGTGCGAGAAAGATACCATATCCGCATCTTCATCGGGTTGCAGCAATTGCCGCGTGTTCTGCAATTCGGCCTGACGTATCTCGGCGACTCCCTTTGGGTGTTTTTCAATCTTTTCATGATCTTTTACGGGGTCGAATATTTAACCCTGCTCTGGGAACGACCCACTATTTCTCCGACGCTTTCGATCAGCCGTTTCTGGCCCGAAACGATTGTCGTCGTTGCATATGTTCTGATGCTCCTAAGGCTCCTCCAGATCTATTGGAAATGGATGAAGACCGACCGCCGGGAATTGCCCGGTTGGTAATATCCAATACTACAGATCCTAAGGACTGTCTGAAATGAATGAACTCGTCATACTGGTAATTGTGTTCGTCTTCGCAGTGGCGATGGGCATACCTCTCTTCGTTTCCGTCGGCCTTACAACGGCCCTTGCGTTGTTCATGATCGACATCCCTTACACATTGATGGCGCAGATCAGTTTCTCGTCGTTGCAGCCCTTCCCATTGCTGACCATCCCTCTTTTTGTTCTCTCAGGACGCCTGATGGAGGTCGGCGGCCTTGCCGAACGTCTAATAGATATTGCGCGCAAGATGGTTGGCAGCTACCGCGGCGCAACAGGGATGATGACCGTCGTCGCGTGTATGATGTTCTCGGCACTGTCCGGCTCCGGACCAGCGACCACAGCTGCCATTGGGTCCATCACCATTCCGCGCATGCTCAAAGAAGGCTACACCGCCCGTTTTGCAGGCGCTGTCGCTGCGGCTGGTGGCGCTTTGGGCAGTATGATCCCGCCAAGCAACCTGTTGATTTTGTATGGTCTGCTGGCTGAGCAATCCATTCCACGGCTTTTTCTAGCTGGATTTGTGCCGGGGTTCTTCGTTGCGACACTTCTGGTGATCATCGCGTATATCATCGCGCGCCGCCGGGGATTTGGCGAGATCGGCGAGCCGTTCTCGTGGAAACCGTTTACTGATGCCGTTTGGGAAGGCAAATGGTCCCTCGGCGCACCAATAGTGATCTTGGGAGGCATCTATTCCGGTGCGTTCACGCCAACCGAAGCCGCAGGGGTCGCTGTCTTTTATGCACTTTTTGTTGGAATGTTCATCTACAAAGGCCTGACCTGGATCAAAGTCTACGAGTCCCTGCGGTTTACCGCCTTGATGTCAGGGCTGTTGATCATCATCGCGCCGTCCTACGCCTTTGGTCAGTTGTCCGCATTTTATGATGTCGGCACCGCAACGCGGGAACTCATCACCTCATACACCACAAACGTCTTCCTCGTGATGATGTTCATCGGGATCATCTACATCATTGTCGGCACCTTCATGGAATCCCTTGCACAGTTGGTCCTTTTCACTCCGGTTTTCCTGCCGGTGGCCGTTTCTCTTGGTGTGGATCCCGTACTCTTTGGCATCTTCTCCGTGATGTGCGCCGAAATTGGATTTCTGACTCCACCTTTGGGCGGCAATCTCAATATTTCAGCAAAACTCGCGAACATAACGATCGAAGACCTGTCCGTCGCAGTGTTGCCGTTCATTCTGGCGTACATCATCGGTCTTGTCTTTCTTGTCGTGCTCCCCGAGGCCACCTTGTTTTTGCCGAACCTGGTTTACGGGGTTAGTCAATGACGACAGCGCCCAGATCAGCCGTCGTTATTGGTGGCGGCATCGTGGGTCTTGCCACGGCCTATGATCTTAGCCGCCATGGCATCTCTGTGACCGTGGTGGATGAAGGTCATATTGACCAACGCGCCTCTTCGGCAACCGCAGGTATCATCGGTGGCTCCAGCGTCATTCCCTGGGCGAACGACCAGCTCTGGGGCCGAGTCCCCGGCATGCTTTTGGATCGCACCAAACCACTCTATCTCACTTGGCCGCTGCCCAAAAAGCTCGCAAGCTTTCTGCGATACAGCCTTCAAAGCGGCAGACCAGATACCGTGAAGGCAAGTGCGGCTGGATTGGCCAACCTTGGCCTGAAAGGCCGTGCATACTGGGCCGATCTCCTCAGGGACTTGCCCGAAGCAGCCGAACTTTTCGACTATGAGGGCTGCTTGCTATTTTATGACAGTGAAGCAGCGAAAAAAGGCGATGCCAAAGACACTGCCCTGAGACGCGGCTTTGGTATGCAAATCGACGACTTAACCGCCGATGAAGTGCGTCAAATCCTGCCACCGCTTGAGAAACCTGTGTTCGGTGCCTCCTCTGTTACCACTGCAGGTCATGTGGTGGACCCAGTCGGCCTACAAAATGCCTTATGCGATGGGATCAAACGGAACGGTGGACAGTTCGCGAAGGCTCGGGCGGAAGCGCTCAAGCTTGCAAACGGCGCGGTGATTTCCGTGAAGGCTGGCACGCAAGAGATTAGCGGGGATGTTTTTGTTCTGGCAGCCGGACAAGGGGCTGCGGATCTTGGTCGGGAATTGGGGATCAGAATCCCGATGGCCCCGGCGTGGGGGGTTTCTGTGACCTTCCAAGACCCAGGCATAAATCTCAAAGTGCCGCTGCTTGTGTTGAATGAAGGTCTAGCGATCACGCCATCGCGGCAAGGCTTGCGGGTGTCCGGCCTTCTTCAGATTGGAGGAGAAGGCAAGGCAAGTACGATGCAGGCGCGGCTGATGACGGTGGCAAGGCAGATCTTCGGTGATTTCTCGTACACCGGAACACAAACCTTCATGGGGCCGCGACCGCTGACGGCAGACTCTCTTCCTTTCCTGGGGCAAGATACGTCTTGCACCAACCTGTTTCACAATTTCGGACACGGACACTGGGGTTTGACCCAAGCATCGACCTCGGCAAGCGTTGTCCGCAACCTAATCCTTGGGCGACCCAGCGAGATCGACATTTCAGCATATCGCCCAGACCGCTTCTGCAACCAATGAAAGACAAGCCCTATGTTCGATGTGGTGTTGAAAAAGGCGACGATTTACGACGGGCAAAGCGACGCGCCGTATGAAAGCGACATCGGTATTGTTGGTGACACGATACACACTATTGCAAACCTAGACGCGGCTGAAGCACGAGAGGTCTTGCCGGTTGACGGCCTAGCGGTGTCGCCCGGTTTTATCGATCTGCATACCCATTCCGATTTCACTCTCATTGCCGATGGCCGGGCCGAAAGCCAGGTGCATCAAGGGGTGACCACCGAGGTGGTTGGACAATGTGGCGTCAGTTGCGCCCCTGCGTGCGACAACGCGGCCATCCAAAACATGGCATTTGGGTTTGCCGAAGGCTGTCATCCCTTGGGCTGGCGCAGCTTTGGTGACTATCTTGATACGCTCGAAGAAATCGATCTGGGCGTCAACGTGATCGCCTTTGTCGGACATGGCGCCGTTCATCAAGCCGTGCTTGGTGACGCCCTGCGCGCCGCAAATGACGCAGAGGTCGATGTTATGACGCGGCTGGTAGAGGAATCACTCGACGAAGGTGCTTCCGGGTTTTCGACCGGTTTGGAATATTGGCCAGGGTCATTGGCCGCGCTGGAACACTTGGTGCCGCTCTGTTCTGCTGCCGCCGAGCGCGGCAAGCTCTATGCAACACATGTGCGCAATCGAGACAGTCACTACGATCTTGGATTCACCGAAGCATTGGCGACAGCCCGCCTGTCCGGGGCACGGCTTCAGATTTCACACATTCAGCCCAAATACGGCGCCCCTGCCCACGCGATGGAACACACGCTTGAGCTTATTGATATGGCCAAGCGGCAGGGTGTCGACGTTGCCTTCGATGTTATTCCCCATAACTGGAACCACACCCGGGTGAGGGCCATTTTGCCAAAATGGGCACTGGAAGGTGGACCCGAGGCCATCGTAAAGCGTTTGCGCGATCCGAAAATGCGGAGCCTCATTCGTAAGAACCGGCAACCCATGTGGCTGTTGGTCAGGGACGCCAAATGGTCCGAGATTGTCTTGCTCGATGCGGACGTGAACAAAGACTTGATCGGGGCGTCGTTCGAAGAGATCGGGCGCATCAGAGGCGTGGACCCTTATGACGCCGTTTTTGATCTGCTGATTGAAGAAGCACACAATATGTCGCGCCTCTTGTGGACGTCCTCTGCTTTCAAGGAAAGCGATATTGAGCTCGCTTTGTCCCAACCAGAGTGCGCCGTTATTTCGGACACAGCCGCTTTGGCGCCGAATGGAGTCCTGAAAGACCATATCGGCTCATTAAGTGGCTATGGCTGGGCCGCTCAGTTCTTGCAGCGCTATGTCAGTGAAAGGAAAGTTCTTGGCCTCGCTAATGCTCTGCAACGGATCACTTCCGTGCCCGCCGACCGCTTGGGCCTGAAGGACAGAGGCCGTCTCATGGAAGGAAAAAAAGCGGATATCTGTGTGTTCGATCCTACTACAATGATGAGTCATTGCACCGTGCAAAACCCACGCGCGTTCGCAACGGGAATTGAACATGTTTTGGTTAACGGACAATTCGCAATGAAGAATGGCGCGCGGCAAAACAGCAATGCTGGATGCGTACTACGTGAAGTGAGGTGCGATCACTAAGGCTGATCGGCCACTGCGCCAAGTCAGAACCAAAAACAAAACGGCGGACCATCACAGCCCGCCGTCCAAAACCCACTGACGCGAACCTTTATGCGGCAGGCATCCGCTGTTCGACGATTTCGGCCCACCAGGAACAACCCGCCGGGATCGCATCGTCGTTGAAGTTATATTCCGGGTGGTGCACTGCCGCACTGTCGCCGTTGCCGACAAGGATGTAGGCACCCGGGCGTTCCTCAAGCATAAAGGCGAAATCTTCGCCCCCCATTACCAACGGCGCATCATCACAACCACCAGACACGGACTTGGCCACCTCGGCCGCGAATTCGGTCTGGTCCTCGTGGTTCACCATCACCGGATAGCCCCTGAAGTAGTTCACCTCGACCGAACCGCCAAAGGTCGCCGCAATGCCGGCGCAAATGTCCTTGATCCGCGTTTCCGCCAGATCGCGCATCTCGGTCGACATTGTGCGCACCGTGCCTTTTAGGTGCACTCGCTGCGGGATCACGTTGAACGCCTTAGAGGAGGTCTCAAACGACGTCACCGACACCACGACCTGATCAATCGGATCGGCATTGCGGCTTGCAATGGTCTGCAATGCCAGCACCGCCTGCGAGGCCATCACGGTTGTGTCCACGGTTTCTTGCGGCTTTGCCGCGTGGCCGCCCTTGCCTTCAAAGGTGATGTCGAACTGGTCAGTCGCGGCAAAGAACGCGCCGGGGCGGATGGCAAAGCTGCCCACCGGGCGGCCCGGCCAGTTGTGCATGCCGTACACTTCCTGAATGCCCCAGCGGTCCATCATGCCGTCTTCGCACATCTCGCGGCCACCGCCGCCACCCTCTTCGGCGGGCTGAAAGATAACCACAACCGTCCCGTCGAAATTGCGGGTCTCAGACAGGTACTTCGCCGCGCCCAGAAGCATCGCCGTATGCCCGTCATGCCCGCAGGCATGCATCGCGCCATCTGTCTTGGACTTATACTCAAGCCCCGTTTGTTCGTGAATCGGCAGGGCATCCATGTCGGCGCGCAAGCCAATGACTTTGCCCGATGTGTCGCTCTTGCCCTTGATCACGCCCACCACGCCAGTGCGACCGATGCCGGTGACGATTTCATCGCAGCCAAAATCCTTGAGCCGCTCTGCCACCAAGGCACTGGTGCGGTGCGTTTCAAACAGGATTTCGGGGTTTTCGTGCAAATCCCGACGCCACGCGGTAATTTCGTCCTGGAGTTCGGCAAATCGGTTCTTCACGGGCATGAACTGCCTCCTTTAGTTGAGTGTCAGGCCGAGATCGGCATCCGGCGTTCGACCAGTTCCGCAAACCAGCTGCACCCCAGCGGAATCGCGTCATCTGAAAAAACATAAGCTGGATGGTGACACATCTCGGTGTCGCCATTTCCAAGGAACATATAGGCTCCGGGTCGGGCTTCAAGCATGTAGGAAAAGTCTTCCGCAGGCAGGATCGGATCGGTGTCGTCATCGACGTGCTCTGACACTGCCCGCGCGGCCTCGACCGCATAGGCGGTCTGGTCAAGGTGATTCACCGTCACCGGATAGCCCGGTGTCCAGATCACTTCAGCACGCGCGCCATAGGCAGAGGCTGTATTCTCGCAGAGCGCGCGGATGCGCTCTTCGGCCTGCGCACGCACCTCGTTATCAAGGGTCCGCACCGTACCTTCCATCCGCACCGTATGCGCGATGACGTTCGACGCGGCACTGTCGGTGTGGAACGTGCCCACCGTCACCACTGCAGGCCGCACCGGGTTGACGTTGCGCGACACCACTGATTGCAGCGACACCACGATTTGCGCCGCCACCAGCGTCGTATCCACCGCCTCGTGCGGTGCCGCCGCGTGGCCGCCCTTACCCGTCACGATTATTTCGAATTCGTCAGACGAGGCCAACAACGCACCCGGGCGAATGGCAAAATGGCCCACTGGAATGCCCGGCGCATTGTGCAATCCATACACCTCTTGGATGTTCCATCGGTCCATCATACCGTCTTCGACCATCTCGCGCCCGCCCGCGCCGCCTTCTTCGGCAGGCTGGAAGATCAACACCACCGTCCCATCAAAATTCCGCGTCTCGCCTAGATAATGCCCGACCCCCAAAAGGATCGCCGTATGCCCATCATGGCCGCAGGCGTGCATCTTGCCCGGCACAGTGCTGGCATAGTCCACGCCAGACGCTTCAGTGATCGGTAGCGCGTCCATGTCCGCGCGCAATCCGATGACACGACCCTTGGTGTCCGTTCGCCCCTTGATGACTGCAACAACTCCGGTTCGACCCACCCCAGTGACGACCTCATCAACCCCAAAGCTGCGCAGCTTTTCAGCGACAAATGCCGCAGTCTCGTGAACGTCGTACATCAGTTCGGGATGCTGGTGCAGATACCGCCGCCACTCTGTGATGGTACCAGTGTTCTGCGCGATACTGTTCTTGACTGGCATGGGCCCTCCGGTTTCACAGGCGCACACTGACTGACGCTAACATCAAGGACAAGCGCCTAAAGCGCCGGACCCCGCTCTATCGCCTTCCCTTCGCTGAAGCGGTACAAGCGGAAACGTCGCAGGTCATGTCCGGGCGCATCGCCACAAACCAGATCGGCCAACACCCGGCCTATCCCCGGCCCAATGCCAAACCCATGACCGCTCATACCCGTCCCAACCGTCAGGCCGGGAATTGCATCGACCCGGTCCACCACGGGCACCACATCGGGCATCGTGTCGATCATCCCTGCCCACATCGTGCGGTAGCGTATCGGTCCCACCTCAGGGAACAGGTTTTCGACCTCGGCAGCCACCTTGCGCAGCTTGCCCGCATTGGGTTTCGGATTCAGAACGCGGGTACCTTCGAAGGGCGTTACTTCGTCCTCGTCCCATTGGCGCTTCGTGCTCCACGCATCCGGGTATCCCTTGGGTGCCGCAGGCAGAAACCGCGTTCCGAACGGATCAGCCATCAATTGTGCCCGGAACTTGGGCAGCGCACGGAACGCGTCAGGCCCAATGAAAAGTTCGTGAAAGCCTCCTGCGGCCAGTGATGCCCCACCATCGGCCCGCGTACGAAAGGAACACTTGCCTGCACCCACAGCACCATGATGTGGCAGGTGCACAGGCTCGGTCGCACCGACACTGGCCCGCACAGACAATTGCGGAATCGACACACCATGCGCCCGTAGGAACAGCGATGACCACGCGCCCCCCGCGACGACCACATCGGAACAGGCGATACGACCCGCTTCGGTGAACAGCCCGGTGATGCGCCCCGCCTCTAGGTCCAGCTTGCGCGCGGCGCAGCCCTCGACAATCACAGCTCCGTCGCGCACGGCGATCCCGGCCAGCGCTGGAACCGCAACCCAAGGTTCTGCCCGCATGTCCGATGGCGTGGTGATCCCACCGACAAAACCACCCTTGGCCAGTTCCGGAAACCGCGCCTTGAGGTCCGCGCGATCCAGCAGCACCGAATCCACGCCCTGCGCCGTGGCAACGGGCACCCAGTCAGCATAACCCCTAAGCTCTTTCTCGTTTTCGGCCAGATAGGTCACACCAGAGCGCACCAGCCCAATATCCACATTGGTTTGGCTGGCAAGTTCGGTCCAAAGGCGGTTCGCCTCGACCATAATCGGAAGTTCGTCCGGGTCGCGCCCCTGTTGCCGGATCCAGCCCCAATTGCGCGAAGATTGTTCTCCGGCGATGCGCCCCTTTTCCAGCAGCACCACCCGACGCCCCTTTCGCGCAAGATAAAGCGCTGTGCAGACTCCGATGACACCCCCACCGATGACCACCACATCGGTCTCGGACGGAAGCGGGCCAGCAAACGCAATCGGGCTTTGTTCGGAAATCGGAAACGGGATCATGTTGAAAGGTGGTCCAATAGCCGCTCCATGAAGGCCCGTCCTTTGTTGAACTGATCGATGGTGATAAATTCGTCCGGCTGGTGCGCGACGGCAATGTCACCGGGGCCACACACCACAACCGAATAGCCCGCGCTTTGAAAGTGGCTGGCTTCGGTGCCATAGGACACGTATTGTTTGCCGTTATCTCCGGTCAACTGGCGCACAAGCGTCTCTGCGCTCCCTGCATCGTCTGACTTGAACGGCGGCAAGGCCGAGTTCGGAGTAATCTCGATCCAGGTTTCGGGGCGCACCGACTGCATTTGGGCTTCGACCTTGGCCACGGCGGCGCGCAGGCTGTTATCCCAGTCCTCCAGCGATTCACCGGGAACGACGCGGATCGTCATAACCAGCTCGCAATCCTTGGCCGTGATGTTGTGGGCCGTACCGCCACGGATCTCTCCAACATGCACATTCGTGTAAGGCGGATCGAACATCGCAGCGATCGGCGCAGGCGTCGCGGCCGCGCTTTCGTCGTTCATGCGGTTCGCCCATTCGATCAATTTGGCCCCATACATGATCGCACTCACACCAGTGTGCATAACCGAAGAATGAACCTCGAACCCGTGCACGTGAATGGTGTAGCTGACGCTGCCTTTATGCCCGGTTACCGCCTTAAGCATGGTCGGCTCACCCACGATCACCGTATCTGCGCGCGGAACTACACCCTGCATCGCGTCAATCAGGGGTGGCGCACCGGTGCAGCCAATCTCTTCGTCATAGCTCAGCGCGATCTGCAACGGCCGCGTCACACCGCGATGATGCGCCTCGACCAGCGCCCAGATGGCGAGCGCGTCAAAGCCCTTCATATCGGTGGTGCCGCGGCCAAACAGTTTGCCGTCCTTTTCCGTCACTGTAAAAGGATCAGTGCTCCACGGCTGACCATCGGTGGGCACAACGTCTGTATGACCTGACAGCACCACCCCACCCGCAACCTCTGGCCCGACATGGGCAAACAGCCCAGCCTTCAAGGGATCATCGGATTTCACATGCCGATGGCTTTGAACGCCGTGTTCGGCCAGATAGGCCTCGACCCAGTCGATCAAAGGCAGGTTGGTGTCACGGCTG
>JANSYF010000072.1 GCA_024742575.1 Paracoccaceae bacterium
ACATCGCAGGCGATGATCAACCGTGTCCGAGCACTCCCGGAACTGTCCGGGAATTACCGAAATCCCTGTCCGGGATTTACCGAAACGCGTGTCCGGGAATTACTGAAATGCTTGTCCGGGAATTACCGAAACCCGCAGCTTGCGGCATTGTCAGAACCGGATTGATGAAGACGGAGGTCATAACTGCCGATGCCGTGATCGCTGGTGGTGGGTTGCACGGCCTGTCGACAGCGATTCATCTGGCAAACGCCGGATTGCGCGTGGTGCTGTTGGAACAGGACCGCATCGGGCGGCACGCCTCTAGCGCGAATGCAGGTGGTGTTCGTCGTTTGGGGCGCGCACTGCCTGAGATACCACTTGCCCAAGCGGCCTTAGAGCAATGGCACTGTATAGAAGACCTTGTGGACGATGATTGTGGCTTTCGCGAAAGTGCCCAGATCAAGGTGGCTGAAGACGAAACCGGTCTGATCGCCCTTGAAGCACGCAGTCAAAGCGTTCGCGATTGCGGCTTTTTCCACGAGCAAGTGATCGACGCGGCAACGCTACGCGATATGCTGCCGCAAGCGGCTTCGCATTGCGTAGGTGGGCTGATTGTGCGCGGTGACGGCCACGCCGATCCGTTTGCTACTGTCACGGCCTTTCATCGCAAGGCTGTGTCGCTTGGTGTGCAGGTATACGAACGCGCGCCCGTTCGGGAAATCACCCACAGCAACGATCTGTGGCAGGTCAAGTCAGCTTTGCATCGCTTCGAATCCCCCTATTTCGTCAACGCAGCGGGCGCGTGGGGCGGAGAGATTGCCCGGCTCATGGGCGAGGCAATCCCAATCGAAGCACAAGCACTCATGCTGATGATAACCGAACGCATCAAACCGTTTTTGTCCGGTGTTGTTGGCGCACAAGGCCGCGCGTTGTCGTTCAAACAGTTTGATAATGGTACCGTTCTAATGGGCGGGGCCTATCAGGGCAAAGCGAATATGCGAACCGGTCAGACAACGCTTGATGCAAGGCAACTTGCCGCGAACGCCCGCGCCGCCGTCGCAATTTTCCCGCTTATGTCTCGCGCTCGGGTCACCAGAGCATGGGCCGGAATTGAAGGTGTTACCCCAGATCATCTGCCCATCATCGGAGCAGCACGCCAAACCGGTGGATACCATCTTTTTGGCTTTTCGGCGCATGGCTTCGCGCTCTCTCCTATAGGAGGTCGCATCATAGCCGATCTGATTTCTGCGCGCCAAACGAACTGGCCAATTGCGCCGTTTTCGGCATCCAGGTTTTCCAAGTCGAGCAGCGTATGACTGCTGTAGGTCAGCCGCTTGGCGATCTTCGAAGTTCGCAATCGTGTAACAGTTCGAAATGGGACGACAGGGAAACTCAGGCGTTTCAAATCATCCATCTAAAACATTTTGCGGCACACGCGACCGGATCAATGGCTTCTATGTCAATTGTGTCTTTCACCGCGTCGACAACCTGAACCATACCTGCACAGCCAAGGATAAGAGCAGAGATGTTGTCCTCCTGCTCGGCTCGCAGTGCTTCTTTCGCGATGGCGAGAGAGGCACATTTTGGGTCTTCTTCAAGTGCCAGCACCGGAACCTCAGAGGCGCGAACACACGAGACTAACGGAGCAAATCCGTATCGCTCTATGTTGCTTTCGATAATGGGCACGGACACCGACAGGGTGGTGACAACGCTGAAGCGCCAGTTTCGCAAAGCGGCGTAGTGATATGAGGCTTGACCAATGCCGATCAGAGGGCAGTTTGCCAATTTTGCCGCATCTTCAAGCGCCGTATCATCAAAGCATCCGATGATGATGCCATCTGCCTGTGCTTCGGACGCCTGTCTGACAAGATCCAAGAGCGGTTGCGTCGCGGCTTTACCATCTTCGGCGCCCTGAATCGCAGGCGGGCCGCTATGCGACGTCCAGCCCTCAAATTGCAAATCAGGAACAGAGCGGCGCGCCTGATCCAACATCGCTTCGGTCATGGAGGCTGTGCTGTTGGGATTGATGATGATCACTGACATCAGATCAACCCCTGACCAGCGTCAGACCCCCGTCGAGCGCGACTGCGGTTCATGATCCAAGCCACCGCGAGGAACACCCCAATGACGAGCAGTGAGAACACTGTCGTCAACGTGCCCAAAGCGAACAGCACTGGCGTCGTCACATTGGTCGTCATCCCAAAGATTTCAAGCGGCAGTGTGTTGTAGCTGCCAGCGGTCAGAAGCGTCCGCGCGAATTCATCGTAGCTTAGTGTAAAGCCAAAAAGGGCAACACCAATAAGGGAAGGCGCGATAATGGGAAGAACAACGTGACGAACGACTTGCCACGGACTTGCGCCAAGATCACGCGCGGCTTCTTCGTAGGACTGATCAAATCGGTTGAAAACCGCAAACATGATGAGCAGGCCGAAGGGAAGTGTCCACGTCAGTTGCGCACCGAAGCCGGAACTGGACCAATGCACAGGCAAACCAGACTGAGACCAAATCAGTCCAACCCCTAGCGAAATTAGGATCGACGGAATTACCAGCGAAGTGATGATCAGATAGAAAACAACGCTTGAGCCGGCAAATCGTTTGCGAAACGCAAGGCCACCCATAACCGATACCACGACCGTCGTGATCATCACCATCAGGCCAAGGGTCAAAGAACGCGAGAACGACCCCCAGATATCGCCAACGGCCTGCTGTTCAAAAAGATCGCGGAACCAATGCAATGAGACACCACGCATTGGAAAGGTCAGGCCGCCTTCCGGGCCCTGGAACGATAGAATTCCGATAGTCACGGTTGGCCCGTAGAGAAAGATGACAAAGCCAATAAAGAATGCCGTGAGGGCATAGAACGATCTTGGACGCGGCTCCATGATTACAGCTCCTTCCGGATATCGACAAAGCGCAGAAGCGTTCCGATCAGCAACAAGACGGTGAAAAGCAGGATAACAGCGGTGGCAGAGGCTGACGGGTATTGCAGCAGCCCAATGTCGTTTTGGATCATCCGGCCCACATTCGCGGATTGCGACCCGGACATGAAACGCACCGTGATAAAGTCGCCCATAACCAAAGCCACGACGAAGATCGTTCCGATCATGATGCCCGGTTTTGTAAGTGGGATGATCACGTGCCGCAGCGTCTGCCAGCCTGAAGCACCCGCATCCGCTGCGGCCTCGATCAGTGATTTGTCGATCCGCATCATAGTGTTGAAGATCGGGACGACCATGAAGAGCGTATAAAGGTGCACGAATGCCAGGATCACGCTAAAGTCGCTGAACAGCAGCCATTCTAAGGGTTCGTCAATCACGCCCATGGAGATCAACGTCGAATTGGCGATACCGTTGCGTCCCAAAAAGGGGATCCAGGAAATCATCCTGATGATGTTCGATGTCAAAAAAGGAATTGTGCAAAGCAGGAACAGCGCGATTTGCCATGTCAGGCTGCGAATGTGGAAGGCCAGATAATAGGCCACTGTGAACCCGATCAGAAGCGTGAAAACCCAAGTGATCAGCGCGTATTTGAATGTGTTCAAGAAAACCCGATAGGTTACGTCCGAGGTCAGAAGAAATTCATAATTATCGAACTGAAAGGCCGGATAGATCGACCATTCCGTCGCCCCCCAGAAACTGACAACAACGATCATGACAATCGGCAAGACCAAAAAGACGACAAGGACAAGCGAAAGTGGGGCTGCAAGGAGCCATCCAATGACCGAGTTGTTGCGCAACACTGCTTTCACCTTGATTTGAGAATGGTCACGCCTTGTCGGAGGGCCGAAGCCCCCCGACGGCAATCGCTTAGGCGGCGACGAATTCGTTCCACTTGCGGACCATGTACTGGTTTTCGTCCATGACCGCATTCCAGCACGCCACAGCACCCATACGCTCTTCAAACGAGCCGCCATCGCGTACATCGCCTGCTTGAGCAAGCGCGTCGCCGGTGGGTGACGTAATAACGTCGCTGGCTTCTTTGCCCTCGAACCAATAACCCCATTCATTTTCAGACATGAAATTCTTGGAGGTTTCCGGCACAGCAGAGTAGTAGCCTTGGCGCATCAGGTAACCGCCGACCCAGCCGGACAGGTACCAGTTGATGTATTCGTAGGCTGCATCAAGCTCCATGCCTGAAAGCGAGGTCGAAAGACCAATGCCGCCACCCCAGCTGCGGTAGCCTTCTTCCAGCGGTTGGTAGACGCACGGAATGCCGCGCGATTTGACGGCGGTGATGGCGGGCGACCACATGGACTGGATTACGACTTCCCCCGAGGCCATCAGGTTAACGCTTTCATCAAACGATTTCCAGAAGGCACGGAACTGGCCGTTTTTCTTGGCCTCGGTGAAGATCCCGATGGTGAGATCGATCTCTTCTTTGGTCATGTTCCCCTTGTCGGGATAGGTGTATTCGCCCATCGACTCTACAACCATTGCCATGTCCATGATTCCAATGGAGGAAATGTCTAGGATTGACGCTTTGCCCTTGAATTCAGGGTTCAGCAACTCGGACCAGTTGTTGATTGGGCGACCGATCAGGTCGGGTCGAATACCCAGAGTGTCCGCGTTGTAGATAGTGGGGATCAAGGTCATCCAACCGGATTCATTGTCAACGAATTCGCGACCTCCGGGGCCTTCCACGAAACCAACTGTATGCGGCGCTGTTCCCTGCGCGATTGTGCTTTCGGGTGTAAGCTTACCGTTGCGGAAGATGCCGACGATCTTGTCGTAGTTTGCGATCTTCGACGTATCCATGGCTTGCAAGTTGCCAGTCGGCCAGACCTTCTTACAAATCCAGTATTCGATGTCGGCGATATCAAAACTGTCAGGCTGCGTTGCCGCACGTTGGGTTACGCTGTCTGAATCCAGGGCCGTCATTTCAAGTGTGAACCCAAGGTCCTCCTTGACCTTCATGGCCACGTCGTTGAGATTGGACACCCCGGTGCCAAACTGGCGCAAGGTGATGTTTTTTGTCTCTTGTCCCCATACCATTGGAGCCGGAAGCGCGGCGGCCGCCACCGCCGCGCCACCCGTCTTAAGAAGCGAGCGACGCGAATAGCGTACTTTCGAAATTGTCGTCATGTTTTGTCCTCTCTGTTGAACGTGTAGTTATTGAGCCAGGGCACGAGCAGCCTCGGCCTCCCAGTCGAGGCCAATCGCCTCGCCCAACTCCTTCGGATTGCCGAAGAAATCCTTGTCCGATAACAGTGCCGTGACTTCCTGCTCGCCCGGAACGGCGGCGGTCAGCGCCACATGCGTACCTTGATATTCGATATTGGTGATTGTTCCGGGAAGCTTGGCACCATTTGGGTTTGTGATCTTCAAGGCGTCCGAGCGCACCGCGAGCATACCTTCCGGCATAGAAACGACATTGTGTGAGCCAAGGAAACGGGCCACAAAGGCGGTCCTCGGAGCGTCGAAAACCGTGCGGGTATTGCCGGCTTGTTCAATCACAGCGTTGTTCATCACGACAATCTCGTCGGCTAAGGCTAATGCCTCATCCTGTCCGTGGGTCACGTGCACAAAGGTGATACCAAGCTCGCGTTGAAGCTTTTTCAGTTCGGCCCGCATTCGGATACGCAAGAAAGGGTCCAGGGCCGAAAGTGGTTCGTCCAGCAAAAGCACGTCCGGTTTAGTGATCAGCGCTCTAGCCAATGCCGCCCGTTGCTGCTGCCCGCCAGAAAGTTGAGCAGGCAAACGGTCAGCCAGTGCTGTCATATCAACCAGTTCAAGCATCTCGTTTGCACGAGCGTGACGCTTGGCTGTATCAATCCCTTGCATTTTGAGACTGAAAGCGACGTTGTCGCGAACATTTAGGTGGGGAAATAGGGCGTAGTTCTGAAACATCATTGCCGTGCCACGCTTGGCTGGCGGCAGGTCCGAGATATCGCGCCCGCCTAAAGTGATGGAGCCATCAGACACCGACTCATGCCCTGCGATCATCCGCAGGGTTGATGATTTTCCACAACCTGATGGCCCGAGAAGGCAGGCATATGTCCCCGCGCTGAAGTGATAGCCAATCGAATCTACCGCTACGGTTGAGCCATAGCGTTTAGTCAGGCTGATCAGCTCAAGATCCAGTTTCTGGCCCATGGGTCCCCCTGCGGTGTTTCAGTAACCTCGCGTTCCCGCGCCAATTTCTCCAAGTGGATTCTTGGTTTTGCGCGGCTTGTAGGTTCAGCTTTGCTTAAATCTTACCAGTTTGCGAGAATATTGTGTAAAAATTACTCACTTTTTGTATACAATATTTTTTATTTTCGTACGCTACATTGAGTGCGTCGTCTTTGATATGCAGATTTCAAAGAGGAGATGTTAGATGCCCGCTATGACAGAAACTAAGTCGATAACTGCTGACAAAATCGCCTCGCACCTGTCTCAAGCTGTTCATGAACACAGGTTGCAGCCCGGAGCCAAACTTCGGGAAGATGAAGTTTGCGATCTGTTTGGCGTGAGCCGTACCATTGTGCGCCAAGCTCTTCGGTCGATGGAGTTCGAAGGCCTCTTAACTATCGAGAAGAATAGAGGCGCATTTGTCTCAAAGCCTACACTTAAAGAAGCTCAAGAGGTTTTTCAGGCGCGTGCGCTTCTTGAACCCAGCACCGCCCGTGCTGCTGCAATGCGCGCAAACGCGGGAGATATTGAAATGCTCGAACGTCATATCAAGGATGAACACGTAGCCCTTGATCAAGACGAGGCAGGTCTGGCCCTGAAACTTTCAGGCGACTTTCATCTGGAAATAGCACGGATCGCTGACCAGCAAACAATCGAGCAATTCTTAAGGCAACTCATATCCCGATCCTCACTTGTCATTGCTCTTTATTGGCGTCGCCGCAATGCCTTGTGCGAAAGCAACGCGCACCATGCTTTGGTCGACGCCTTGCGGAATGGTGACGGTGATAGTGCTGAGGAACTCATGAAAGGGCATCTGCTTGATATCTTCTCACAGCTTGACCTGCGCGAGCGCGCGGAAGGCTCAACATCTCTTCGGGATGCACTCCGGCTATGATTACATACCGCACTGCGACCATTGCAGAGTTGTCGCATGTTTTGGAGTGGGCGGCTGACGAAGGCTGGAATCCGGGGCTAGACGATGCCGAAGCGTTTTTCGCAGCCGATCCAGAGGGTTTTTTTGTTGCCGTTGACAAAAGTGGGACGCCAATAGCGGCGATTTCCGTCGTCAATCACGCCCCTGATTTTGCTTTTCTAGGGTTGTATCTTGTTCGTCCGACCCATCGCGGAAAAGGCATTGGGCTTGGCCTTTGGCAACATGCGATCCTGCATGCCGAGGACCGAACTATTGGATTGGACGGCGTTGAGGCGCAGCAAGAGAATTATCGCGCTTCAGGATTTGTATATTCGGGAGGTACGACTCGATTTTCGGGTAAGGTTTTAGCGCAACACGCGCCTGACATCCGCCAAATGCGCCAAGATGACATTCCGATGTTGATCGACTTGGAGGCCGAAGCTTCGGGAGTTACAAAATCCGACTATCTTGAGAGTTGGTTATCTGGAACAGCAGCCCGAGTTACAATCGTACATGAAAACCAAGACGGGGTGTGCGGGTTTTGCACTGTACGTGCCTGCCGCGTTGGAGCCAAAATAGGGCCGCTCATCGCCAGCGACGCGGCTATTGCGCAAAAACTTGTGGCGCACGCCGCCACGTTTTTTGAGGCCAGCGTGACCTTGGACGTTCCCGAGGCATCCACGCAATTGACCAGTCTTTGCACACGGCTTGGCTTGGAAGCCGGATTCAAAACAGCGCGCATGTATCGCGGAAATGCTGTGGCAACGAACCATCTCAACTACGCAGTCACGAGCCTTGAACTGGGTTGAGGTTTCAAAACCGTGACCCCAAATCCGTGTCATTGGTCTCGTTCATCGTTTGTTGAGCTTTGTTTCGCGTACACATAACCTGTCTTGCGGTAATCTGCACTGACGCGGTTTTGCCCCGGTAAGTTCAGGAAAACTCATGAAATACATGGCATCCTCGGGGCTGCTACGGAGCGTCGTCTTGCGCAACGCGGGACGAGGGCGTAGCGATAAAGACAAGGGCTCGTGGAAGACGTGAAGCCGGGTCTGATCGTCATTGAGGACATCCATGTTCGACATCCTTAAAGATCGCACCTATCGACACCTGTTTCTGGCTCAGGTTGTGGCACTATTGGGCACTGGTCTTGCGACGGTTGCGCTTGGGCTTTTGGCTTATGATCTGGCGGGCGATAGCGCTGCAATGGTTCTGGGTGCGGTCTTTACCATCAAAATGATTGCATATGTGGGTATCGCGCCAATCGCGGGCGCGTTTTCTGATCGGGTCAACCGGCGCGCCTTCTTGGTATTGCTGGATGTGGTGCGTGCGGTGGTTGCGCTGTGCCTGCCATTCGTGACCGAGATCTGGCAGGTCTATGTTCTTATCTTTCTGCTACAATCGGCTTCTGCAGCCTTTACGCCGACCTTTCAGGCAACCATCCCCGACGTGCTGCCGGAGGAAGCGCGCTATACCCGCGCGCTGTCACTGTCACGTCTGGCCTATGATCTTGAAAATATTGTATCGCCAACACTGGCCGCGCTGCTGTTGCTGGTGATGGGCTACAACATGCTGTTTTTAGGCACGTTCGTCGGGTTTGTTGCATCAGCCATTCTGGTGGTCTCTGTTCTCTTGCCCAACCCCACAGCGTCAGGTCAGCGCGGTATTTACGACCGCACCACGCGTGGCATACGCATCTACCTTGCCACGCCCCGATTGCGCGGCTTGCTGGGTTTGAACCTAGCCGTTGCCAGTGCTGGGGCGATGGTGCTGGTCAATTCGGTGGTTCTGGTGCGCGGCGTGCTCGGGCTTGGGGAAAGTGCACTGGCCTGGACGATGTTCGCGTTTGGGGTGGGGTCGATGACCGCAGCCCTCGTCTTGCCCCGTGTATTGGACCGGATTGCAGATCGCACGATTATGGTGGCGGGTGGCTGGTTGATGGTCGCCGCTTTGATCACTTTGGCGGCGATCACAGGAACCGGCGGGTTCAGTTGGGGATTGCTTTTGGTCATCTGGTTGATCACCGGGCTTGGCTATTCGGCGGTGCAAACACCATCGGGACGGCTTTTGAAACGATCGGCTCATCCAGAAGATCGTCCAGCCGTGTTCGCGGCGCAGTTCGCCCTAAGCCACGCGTGCTGGCTGATCAGCTATCCGCTGTCGGGATGGCTGATGACTGCATTCGGCACAATTTCTGCTCTTTTGGTTTTGGCAGCTCTTGCAGCATTGGGTCTTCTTGTAGCCGTGCGAGTTTGGCCGGCGCACGACGCGGAGGCGGTCGAGCATACGCACGAAAATCTGCCATTGGATCATCCGCATCTGAAAGGGCAACGACGGCATACCCATGCTCTTGTCATCGATGATGCGCATCCACGTTGGGATTCGCAGTTCTAAGCAAACCTGTTTGGTTCACTCGGTTGCCACCGCCGCCTTTGTTGACCGTGGATCCGGGATCAATTGGAACGCAGCAATGGCGCAGCACAAACACAGGATCATGATCAGAAAAGACCACCAGCCGCCAAACACTTGTGTGATCCATGCAAAGGCAAAAGGCGCCGACGCATTTATTCCCATCTGCACAAACGAAATCCACCCAAGCCGTGCGCCGTAACCCTTGGCCCCGAACAGGGCGAGAGGCAGAGTGCCACGGGCGATGGTCTTGATCCCGTCGCCCATCCCATAAAGCGCCGCCGCCAACATCAGTCCGGGTAGGGTAAAACCGACAACCAGCAACACGGCGAACCCTGAGAACATCAGCCCAAGGCTCAGCGCGTAGGTCACACGCGGGTACATGTTGCGACTGACCAGCATTTCGAAAAAGCGACCAACAGTTTTGAAAGGACCGATCACGGCACCGGCGAGGGCTGCCATGGCGGCAGAATGACCCAAGTCCTGCACATTCGTGACCCAAAGTGTCATCACCGCGCCCATGAGGTAACCCGAAAAGACAAACGAGATCACCATCCAAAGCATGCCCTGTTTGCGCAAAGGACCGGTCAGTTCCGGCCAGTTCGGACGCGCGCTTTTAGGCGGGCTGTCTGAGGTGATTTCCGGCCCGCGCAAGGAAAAGTAATGGATCGGAACGCAGGTCAGCAAGAGCGCCAGTCCCAGCACGATCCATGTGGATTGCCATCCCAATGCGGTATAAAGCGCGAGGGTCAGTGGCCAGAAGATAGTTGATGCAACGCCACCAAAAAGTGTGATGATCGAAATCGATTTTTGCGGCGGGATCGACAGATCTAGTCGCGCGACCGATGCGAAGGCCACGTTATAAAGCACGAACATGCCAGCCCCTTCAGCAAGCAGGATCGCCACAAACAATTCGACTGTGGTGTCAACGAAACTGAGCGAAAACACAGTGGCTGCTGCGATTGTCGACCCAAGGGTCATAACCCAGCGCCCACCGTACCTGTCCACAAGCTTGCCCGCGATGGGTGCCATGAGGCCGCCAAAGAACAGGCCCAGCGACAGGATTCCGAATACTCCAGACAGTGTCAGTCCCAAATCCTCGGCCATGTGCGGCAGAAGGATTGCATAGGCGTACATTAACGTCCCGTATCCCATGATCTGACTGAAGCCGAGTCCGATGGCTGGTAGATGGTCGCGGGTGATCATCCTGCGCGACCAGAGTGTTTTGTGACCATTTGGGTGCTGGTCCGGGCTAGGTTGCGAGGGCGCGGAATGGCCATAATCGATAACCTGTAGACCTGAGTTTTGGTGAACAGTTTGTCCAGCAAGTTTCAGCGCAACGCAAGATGGCTATGATCTACTGATCTAAACAGTGTTCAAGCAACGCGTTCGCCACGGCTCCAAACACCGCGTAGAAGCGGCGTATTCTTGACTGTTCGAACGCGGATCACGTCACCGCGTAGGCCAGTTTCAAGCCCCCCGCGATCTGACAAACCCGCGGCTTGGGCCGGGTTCCGTGTGACGCAGGCCACCGCAGCGGGCAGGTTGTCCCAGATGTCTGCCAGAAGGAACGCCGACAAAAGCAGCGCGGAAGGCACGTAATCTGACGAGATAATATTGAGCATCTCGGCCTCGGCCAGTTCTCGGGCTGCGACATTGCCGGAATGCGACCCGCCACGCACAAGGTTGGGTGCGCCCATCATCACGGCAATCCCATGCGACCGGCAGGCGGCGGCGGCTTCGCGGGTGGTCGGGAATTCGGCAAAGCCGACGCCATTGACTGACGATACATCCACCTGATCAGCAGTTGTGTCGTCATGGCTGGCAAGAACAGCGCCATAGCGGCGGGCTTCGGCAACGGCGCCCTTTTCATGGCGTTCACCAAACTTTTCTTGCAGGCGCTTGAGGTTAGAAACGTGTTCGGCGAATTCTACATCATTCATCCCACGCTTCTTGGTCACATAATTCTTAAGCGCGGTCAGATCGCGGAACTGTCGCTGGCCGGGTGTGTGGTCCATGAGACTGACAATGCCGACGCGGTCTTTGGGCCCGAAAGCTGCCATCTCTTCGAGCAGAGTTTCCGAACATATCTCGGCCCGCAAATGCAGGAAGTGGCTGATTTTGAACAGTCCCATTTCGCGTGCCTCGAGCAGTTCGTTTGCCAGCTTTCGGGCGTATTCGCCGTAGCCGGATTTTGCACTGTGGATGGATCCGACGCGCAGTGCGTCAAACACAGTGGTGATCCCAGTTGAGGCCAGTTCGGCATCATGCGCGAGAAGTGCAGACAGATGGGGCCAATCGACCTTGGGCCGGGGTTCCATGTGACGTTCGAGATTGTCTGTGTGCAACTCGACCAAACCGGGCAAGACGTAATCGCTTTCACAGTTCACTGCGCCGCGCGGCACGCTGTCGCCTTCCTCGATTCCGGTGATCTGGCCGTCAACGATAACAATCTGTCCTGTGATCACTTCATTGGGCAAAACAAGCCGGGCATTGGCAAGATGCAACACCTCTGACATGGAACCGTCATGTGGCTCTGCCAAACGGGTCGAAAGAAAAGGAGAGTTCATGTCATACACTCGCTTTGCGGTCTATTATTTGCCGCCCGAGGGCGCGCTGGCCGATTTTGGAGCGGCCTGGTTGGGTTGGGATTGCGTTACTGCCCGCACTGTTGTTCCCCCCCATGTGCCCGGTCTTCATGACGTGACAATGACACCGCACAAATATGGGTTTCACGGAACCTTGAAACCGCCCTTTCGGCTTGCCGAAGGGACGGATTTGGCTGGTTTGCAAGAGGCAATGGTCCAGATGGCTGCGACCTGTGCGCCAGCGCAAAGCGACGGGCTGTCCTTGACCGCGCTGGGCCGATTCCTTGCGCTGACCCCGGCGGGTGACACCTCTGGCATCGCACGTGTGGCGGCCACTTGTGTTGAGTCGCTGGACGCGTTTCGCGCGCCGCCCGGTGAGGCAGAGTTGGCGCGACGTCGCAAGGCGCGGCTGTCGGAGCGGCAGGAGGCCTTGCTGCAGCGATGGGGCTATCCTTACGTGATGGAGGAATTTCGCTTTCACCTGACCCTGACTGGGCGTCTTCCGGTCGACAAGATCACCCATTGGACTGACACCGTCCGCGCACATCTTCCGCCCTTGCCTGCGCCCTTTGTGATGGACGCCGTGGCACTGGTTGCAGAGCGCGAGGATGGGCGGTTCGAACTGATCCAACGCTACACCCTTGCCGGCTGAAGCGCGGTAAGCACCTTGCTGATGGTGTCCTCAAGCGCGCCGTCATTTGCGATGGTCACCACGTCCAACCCGTCAGGAAGGCACTTGTCGGCCTGCGCAAGCCGAGCGGCGATTTCGGCCTCGGTTTCTCGTCCGCGCCCGGCAAGCCGTTTGGCCAGCGTGGCAGGGGACGCCGTGATGTTGAGGATAGTGAGGTTCGGAAAGATCTCTGCTGCCTGCAAAAGCGCGCTGCGCGAGAAATTTGCGAGGCAGTCTTTGCTGCGTTGAACATCCGTCAGAACATCCGCAGGGATGCCGTAAGACAGGCCATGCGCCGTCCAGTGCACGCAGAATGCCCCGCTTTGTGCGGCATTGGCAAAGGCGTCCGGTGTGAGGGCGTCGTAGTCTTCGCCCCCCAAGCCCGGTGCGCGGGTGATGGAGCGGCGGACAAGGCGCATGTCGGACCGCGCGGCGATGATGCCCGCCATCACGCTGTCCTTGCCCACGCCCGAAGGGCCGACCACGGCGATGAGGCGACCGGGTTTCATGCCGCGCGCGCCGGGGTAAAGCGGCTCACGTCGATTTCGCGGTCGCAGACGCGGGTGCGGGCGGCTTCGTCGTGGAATATGCCGATGATCGCGGCCCCGCGTGCCTTGGCCGCTTCGATCAGCGACAGGACAACTTCGCGGTTGGCGGCATCAAGGCTGGCGGTTGGTTCATCCAGCAGCATTGCTGGGTAAGGATGGGCAAAGCCGCGCGCGATGTTCACCCGCTGTTGTTCGCCGCCCGAGAACGTGGTGGGCGACAGCGACCAAAGCCGTTCCGGGATGTTGAGCTGCGCTAGCAGGTCTTTTGCGCGTGTGCGGGCTTCATCGATGCCAACACCGACCGCGCGCAGCGGTTCGGCCACAACATCCAGTGTCGGCACACGCGGCACAACACGCAGGAACTGGCTGACATAGCCCAGAACCTCGCGCCGGATCTGGATGATCTCGCGCGGTTCGGATTGCACGAGGTCCACACCGCCGACCCGGATCGCGCCGGATTGGGCGCGATAATTGCCGTAGATCATCCGCATCAATGTGGACTTGCCCGCGCCTGATGCGCCTGTGAGGGCCACACATTCGCCGGGGGCGACGGTCAGGCTGACATCGTTCAGAACTTTGATCACCGCGCTGCCCTGATTGTGCAGGGTGAAGGTCTTGGACACGTTGGAAAGGTCGATCATGGTCTCACACCTGCAAAACAGAGCTGACAAGAAGTTGCGTATAGGCGTGCTGCGGATCGTCCAGCACTTGATCGGTCAGGCCGTTTTCGACAACATGCCCGTCCTTCATCACCATCAGCCGGTCGGCCAATAGGCGCACCACCGCAAGGTCATGGGTGACGATGATCGCCGACAGACCCATGTCGCGCACCAGCCCGCGCAAAAGGTCGAGCAATCGCGCCTGCACGCTGACATCCAGCCCGCCCGTGGGTTCGTCCATGAAGACAAGCCGTGGTCCGGTCACGAGGTTGCGAGCGATCTGAAGGCGCTGCTGCATCCCGCCGGAAAAAGTCGTGGGGCGGTCGTCGACGCGACCTGCGTCGATCTCGACCCGTTCGAGCCAGTCGACCGCTTTGTCGCGAATGTCGCCATAGTGTCGCGCGCCCACGGCCATCAGCCGTTCGCCGACATTGCCGCCCGCGCTGACGCCCATGCGCAGCCCGTCGCGGGCGTGCTGGTGGACGAAGGCCCAGTCGGTGCGGCTTAGCATGCGGCGCTCGGGTTCCGACATGATGACGGTATCGCGGGGGCCGTGGCCGTGGGTGTCAAACACAACTGACCCTGCATCGGGGCGCAGATGCCCGGCCATGCAGTTGAGCAGCGTGGACTTGCCCGACCCGGATTCTCCCACGATGCCCATGACTTCGCCGGGATAAAGGTCGAAAGACACGTCGGCACAGCCGATATTCGCGCCATAGCGTTTCGTCACGCCTTGGACCGAGAGAAGGGGCGTCATGCTGCATCCTTTCCGCGATGACCGGCTGACTGCCGTCCTTCGCAATAATCGGTGTCGGAACACACGAACATCCGCCCGCCTGCATCATCCACGATCACTTCGTCGAGATAACTGTCATCAGCCCCGCAAAGACCGCAGGGATGGTCGGCTTTGGAGGCTTCGAACGGATGATCCTCGAAATCGAGGCTGACCACCTTTGTGTAGGGTGGCAGCGCGTAAATGCGCTGTTCGCGGCCCGCGCCGAACAGCTGGATCGCAGGACAATCACCCAGTTTTGGGTTGTCGAATTTCGGAATGGGCGAGGGGTCCATCACGTAGCGCGCCTCAACCTTGACCGGGTAGGCGTAGGAGGTGGCGATATGGCCGTGGCGGCTGATGTCTTCATACAGCTTCACATGCATCAGCCCGTACTCTTCGAGGCTATGCATCTTGCGGGTCTCGCTTTCGCGCGGTTCAAGAAAACGCAGGGGTTCCGGGATCGGCACCTGATAGAC
>JANSYF010000103.1 GCA_024742575.1 Paracoccaceae bacterium
CGTAGGTCGGGATAGTCATAGCCAGGTCTTTCATTCTGCGGCCACCTTCGCTGCAATCTTGGAACCATGCCGATAGTATTCCTGAGCGGCGGCAACCCCTGACCCGAGCTTGATATCAAGCCCAAGGTCCACCATGCACATTTCGGCAGTGGCGATACCGGACAATGCCATCACATCCGTGAGGCTGCCAAGATGGCCGATGCGGAACACCTTGCCAGCGACCTCACCCAGACCCACACCAAACGCAACCCCATAGGCGCTGGCCGCATGGGTCACGATATCTGTCGCGTTAAACCCTTCGGGGGTGCGAATGGCCGACACGGTATCGGAATACAGATCCGGCGTTTCCGCACACAGCTTTAGGCCCCAAGCATCAACCGCTGCGCGCACGCCTTCGGCCATGCGCGTGTGACGGGCGAACACGTTTTCCAACCCTTCGGCCTGCAACATGCGACATGCCTCGTTGAGGCCGTTCATCAGACCGACGGCGGGCGTGTAAGGGTATGCGTTGTTTGCGTAGCCCTTCATCATGTCATTAACGTCAAAGAAGGTGCGGAACAGACCAGCGGTCTTGGTCGCCTCCATCGCCTTTTGGCTGAACCCGACAATGGCCAGACCCGCAGGAAGCATGAAACCCTTCTGAGAGCCGGTCACGGCAACGTCGACACCCCAGTCGTCAAACCGGAAATCCATCGACGCGATTGACGACACGCCGTCCACCATCAGCAGCGCTGGGTGTGCAGCGGCATCCATCGCCTTGCGCACCGCGCTGATGTCGGACTTCACGCCAGTCGCGGTTTCGTTATGGGTGGCCAGAACCGCCTTGATGCGGTGTGCCGTGTCTTTGGTCAGGATCTCTTCATAGCGGTCGGCAGGGATACCCTTACCCCAGGCCACGTCCACGATGATCACATCAAGGCCGAAACGTTCGCACATGTCGATCCAGCGATGCGAGAACATGCCATTGCGTGCGACCAAAACGGTATCCCCAGCGCTAAGCGTGTTGGTCAGCGCGGTTTCCCATCCACCTGTGCCAGACGCCGGGAAGATAAACACTTCGGCGCTCGTACTTTTCAGGATCTGCTGTACCGCCTTGCGGGCTGGGTGCAGGATTTGTCCGAACAGCGGCGACCGATGGTCGATGGTCGGCATGTCGCAAGCCTTGCGAAGCGATTCAGGAATGTTCGTCGGGCCGGGAATGAAAACGGGGTTCTGGAAACTCATGGTGTATCTCCTCCAATTGCGGTCAACTTACGCGACCCAAACCCCACACACAATTTTTTCGAAATTATTTTTCATTTTTCGATTAGAGATAATATTCAATTAAAACAGTATTTTACTTTTTTCACATTATGAAATGATTTTTTGAAAAGTAAAGGCGCACCTCCAAAAGAGATGCGCTTTTACTGCATTTTCAACAGAATCGAAGGGTGTTTCTACCGCCCCGTGCCCAAGCGCAGCGGCATGTGGCGGTTCACATCTTTATAAAGCAGATACTTGAACCGCCCCGGCCCACCAGCATAACACGCCTGCGGGCAAAACGCGCGCAGCCACATGTAATCCCCGGCCTCAACCTCGACCCAATCTTGGTTCAAGCGGTAGACCGCCTTGCCCTCAAGCACGTAAAGCCCGTGCTCCATCACATGCGTTTCCGCAAACGGGATCACCGCGCCCGGCTGAAAGGTCACCACCGTGACATGCATGTCGTGGCGCAGATCAGCCGGATCGACAAAGCGCGTTGTTGCCCACTTGCCATCGGTGCCCGGCATCGGGGTCGGCGACACATCCGCCTCGTTGGTCACGATAACCTCTGGATGATCCAACCCGTCCACCGCCTGATACGCCTTACGCAGCCAGTGAAACCGCACCGGTTCCGTCCCAGTATTGCGCAACGTCCAACCCGATTGCGGCGGCAGGAACGCATACCCGCCCGCCGCCATGTCATAGGTCGTACCTCCAACTGACAGGCGCATGGTTCCCTCGACAACGAACAGAACGCCCTCGGCCTCTGAATCGGTCTCAGGGCGGTCCGACCCGCCACCGGGGCCAACCTCCATGATGTAATGCGAAAAGGTCTCGGCAAAGCCGGTAAGCGGCCGCGCGATCACCCAAAGTCTGGTGTTGTCCCAGAACGGCAGAAAGCTGGTGGTGATGTCGCGCATCGTGCCCTTGGGGATCACCGCATACGCTTCGGTGAACATGGCGCGGTCCGTCAAAAGCTGATCCTGCCCCGGATGCCCGCCCTTGGGCGCAAAGTACGACGTAGTCATGCGCGAAACCCTTTCCTGATGACACCTAAGTATCGCGCCGCATCGCCCGCGCGACCATACCTATCGGCAATCAAGACTTTTCGGCTTTCTTTGATAATCGCAGACAATTGCCTTGGAACCCCAATCAATCGTCAGACGCGGTAATAATCCCTGTACCACGCCACGAACTTGGCGACTCCATCCCGTACATCGGTCTTGGGCGTATATCCCGTCAGGTTCCGCAGCAGCGATGCATCCGCCCATGTGGCAAACACATCTCCTTTCTGCATCTCCATGTAATTTCGCTTGGCTGCAATCCCGGTCTCGGCCTCAATGGCCTCGATGAAGTCCAGCAGGCGCACCTTGTCCGAATTGCCGATATTGACGATCCGGTACGGCGCAGCCGGGCTGAGCGTATCCCCTTCAACCGCAGTTTCCGGCCCACCGGGCACCGCATCCATCAACAGCCGGATACCGCGCACCAGATCCTCGACATAGGTAAAGTCGCGATACATGTCGCCGTGGTTGTAGATGTCGATGGGCGTGCCGTCGAAGATGCCCTTGGTAAACTTGAACAGCGCCATATCGGGCCGCCCCCAAGGACCGTAGACGGTAAAGAAGCGGAACATGGTGGTGGGAATATTCCACAAATGTGCATAGGAATGCGCCATGCTTTCATTCGCCTTCTTGGTGGCGGCGTAGAAGGTAAGCTGCGTGTCCGCCTTGTCTGTTTCGCGGAACGGCATCTCTTCGTTCGCACCATAGACCGACGACGTGGACGCCATCAGCAGATGTTCCACCTCCAATTGACGGGCGGCCTCCATCACGTTGAACGTACCGACCAGATTGCTGTCCAAGTAGGCGCGCGGATTCTCGAGCGAATAGCGGACCCCCGCCTGACCAGCGAGGTGGACAATAATGTCCGGTGCAAACGTGGCGGCGACCCCTTCAAACGTTCCGTCTTCCTCCAGCGTGGCATGGGTAAAGCTGTAACCCGCAGACTGCAGCAACATCTGGTTGCGGCGTTCCTTGAGCGTCACATCATAGTAATCAGTGATCGCGTCATACCCATGAACAACGAACCCATCCTCGAGCAAAAGCCGCGCAAGATAGAAGCCGATGAACCCGGCGGTTCCGGTGACAAGGACACGTTTCATAAAGTCTTTTCGTCCATGATGGCGCTAAGCGTGCGCCCGCGCCTAACACGAAAGACAACCTGCGACCAACAAATGAAATGGACTTTGCCCTTTGTATTGACGATTTGAATCCCATATTCCCCTGAACGAACGCACAAAAAAATGGCAAAAGCCAAACGTCAAAACAAGAAGCCTGCATGTTGTTTTCCAAGTTCTTCAGCAAACGTAAAGCGCCCTCGCCCGAAGTGGTGTTCGACCCGGTACAGCCGGATTCGCGCTTCTGCGTGATAGGCGACATTCATGGTCGCATTGATTTGCTGTCTGCCCTCGTAGAAGCCATTCCACAGGAAATGACCATAATTTGTGTCGGCGACCTTATTGATCGCGGCGATCACAGCAAAGATGTGCTTGATTTCGTGATGCAGCACGATCGGCTCTCAAGCCTGATGGGCAATCACGAACAGCTCATGCTCAACTTCCTCAAGTCGCCTGAAACGCAGGGGCGCAGATGGCTTCGCAACGGCGGTTTGCAAACTCTCGCCAGTTTTGGCGTGTCCGGTGTCACCGACTCTGCCGGGGCCGAGGTCCTGACACGGGCGCGGGATACACTATTCGACGCGATGGGCGAAGACATGGTCACGTGGGTTGCTGGCCTTGATTGTATCGCATGGTCCGGAAACGTGGCTGTTGTCCATGCGGGCGCGGATCCAAACACACCGCTGGAAGAACATGCACCAGACACGTTCATCTGGGGCCACCCAGAATTCCGCAAAATCCCACGAAGCGATGGCTTTTGGATCGTGCACGGTCATACCATTGTCGACGCTCCGAAGATGCAGGATGGCCGCATTTCAATCGACACAGGGGCATATGCGACCGGGCAATTGACCGCTGCTGTGTTCACCGAAGATGGGGTCGAGTTCATTTCGACCTGATCAGCCCATTGCGGCAATGTATACCACTGTATGCTGTTTACGACTCGCTTGGTTTGGCCTATGGCAGAGACAAATCATGAAAGGCGTGACCCATGGCTGATTCCACAAACCCCGACATCATCTATACAAAGGTAGACGAAGCACCCGAACTGGCCTCGGCGTCGTTCCTGCCTATCATCCAGAAATTCGCAAGCGCCGCTGGCGTGAGCGTTGGCACCAAAGATATCTCGCTTGCCGGCCGCATCCTGTCCACCTTCCCCGAACACTTGACCGATGATCAGCGCCAATCTGACGATCTGGCAGAGCTTGGGCAATTGGTGAAGACACCCGCAGCCAACGTGATCAAGCTCCCGAACATCTCGGCTTCGGTGCCGCAGCTGGTCGCAGCAATCAAAGAATTGCAGGGACAAGGCTATGCTCTGCCAGATTACCCCGAGGCGCCTGAGTCGGATGCCGAAAAGGCGATCCGCGCCAAGTATGACACAATCAAAGGCTCGGCCGTGAACCCGGTCCTGCGCGAAGGCAACTCTGACCGCCGCGCGGCCAAGGCCGTTAAGGCCTATGCGCAAAACAACCCGCACCGCATGGGCAATTGGTCTGCAGACAGCAAGACACGCGTGTCCTCCATGTCGGGTGGCGATTTCCGCTCGAACGAAAAGTCCGCGACCCTTTCTTCAGAAAGTACCGCAAAGATCGTTCTCGTCGGTGCAGACGGCTCCGAAACTGTCCTGAAGGACGGTCTCAGCTACCCTGCGGGCACTGTTGTAGATGCAACATATATGTCCGCCAAGGCGCTCGACGCTTTCCTTGCCGACGAGATTGCCAAGACCAAGGAAGAAGGCACACTGTTCTCGCTGCACCTCAAGGCGACAATGATGAAAGTCTCCGACCCGATCATCTTCGGTCACGCAGTCAAGGCATTCCTGCAGCCGGTGTTCGACACCTATGGCGCAGAACTCGCTGCCGCCGGCGCAAACCCGAATTCCGGCTTGGGCGATCTAATGGCCCGCGTCGAAGACAAGCCCGAGATCAAGGCGGCCATCGAAAAAATCATCGCAGAGCGCGCGCCGCTTTACATGGTGGATTCCGACAAAGGCGTCACGAACCTGCACGTGCCCTCTGACGTGATCGTCGACGCCTCAATGCCCGCGCTGATCCGCGCTGGTGGCAAAGGCTGGGGTCCGGATGGCAAGGAACATGACGCCAACTGCGTCATCCCCGACAATTCCTACGCGCCGGTATATGAAGAGACGATTGCCTACTTCAAGGAAACCGGAAAGCTTGATCCGGCGACCGCAGGCACGGTGCAGAATATCGGCCTGATGGCACAGAAGGCTGAAGAATACGGCTCGCACCCGACAACGTTTGAGATCCCGCACAACGGCACAGTCAAGATGATCCTCGGTGACGGCACGGTTCTGCACGAACACTCCGTCGAAGCAGGCGACATCTGGCGCTCGGCCTCGACCCGCAAGGCACCGATTGAAGACTGGGTGCAACTGGCCATCGACCGCCAGCGCGCTGAAAACTGCGAAGCGATCTTCTGGCTGGACGCAACCCGCGCCCATGACGCAGAGCTCATCAAGTACGTCGAGCCGATCCTTGCCGCCAAGGGCGTCGCAGACAAGTTCAAGATCATGGCCCCGCGCGAAGCAACACGCGCGTCGCTGGAAACCATCCGTGCGGGCAAAACCTCGATTGCGGTCACGGGCAACGTGCTGCGTGACTACCTGACCGACCTGTTTCCGATCCTCGAACTGGCCACCTCGGCCAAGATGCTGTCCATCGTCAAACTGATGAACGGCGGCGGTTTGTTCGAAACGGGGGCTGGCGGCTCTGCTCCGAAGCACGTGCAGCAATTGCAGCAGGAAAACCACCTGCGTTGGGACAGCCTTGGTGAATTCTGTGCGCTGGGTGAAAGCCTGCAATTCCTCGCGGATGTGCGCAGCAACGAAAAGGCGCGCGTTCTGGGCAAGGCGGTAGATGCCGCAACGCAGGGCATTCTTGACGACAACCGCTCGCCCTCGCGCAAGGTGGGTGAGCCGGACAACCGCGACAGCCACTACTGGTTTGCGCGTTACTGGGCCGAGGCCTTGGCGGCACAATCCGAGGATGCCGATCTTGCAGGCCATTTCGCGCCAATTGCAGCAGCGTTGGCAGATAACGAAACGGCAATCCTGGCAGAGCTGAAAGCGGCTCAGGGTGCAGCGGCTGATCTTGGTGGCTACTACCACACCGACGATACAAAAACCGCAGCAGTGATGCGGCCCTCGGCCACGCTGAACGGGATCATCGGCTAAAGGCAGTTGGTTCAACGGTCGCACAGCCGGGTGGAACGGGATTGTGCACCGCGTTTTAAAGCAGGTCCAAGCGGTTTTAAAACTGCTTGGACCAAGCAACTTTACTCAGAGCGCTCGGCGCATTTCCCGGTTCTTAACCAATTAAATGCACCTTCCCCGCCACAAAGCGCTTTGAGCGGGAAGGGTCACTCCCATGCCGCAATTCGACAAATGACATTTCTCTCATCCGCCGGAAGGCTGACCATGAGAGACCGGTCTGAACAGGCTTCGGCAACCCCGGAGCACAGGTCACGCGTTAAATCGCGGATTTGAGAGAACAGTCAGTCCAAAAGGGCGGCGCCGCTTCTTCTCTTACGAAACACCGACGACCTCGGGCGCGACCCGAAGAGGCTTTTACAAGCAGACCAACAGGTCAAATCTTAGATTTCACAGTGACGCTGTGCACCGGGCCCACCCGGCGAAGACGCATGTGCGGTCGCGCCATCACCTACACAGCGATCCGCCATTGACCACAACCTGTCAGGCCCAGTTTTAAAACACAGCCGACTGGACCCACCAGATTCGCATCAATGGCCAAAGTCGCCGAACCCCCCTGACACACGGATCACGCCTGCGGTCGCGGTGCCTCCCGCTTCGGTGTTCCCGTTGAAACAATGCACCTTTTTCCAATCGTCACATTTTCTTGATACGTCATGCGACACAGCCAAAGGCGTGATCCAAGTCACGGGGCAGTGGCAAATCCTACCTGCCCCGCAGCTCAAAAACCCCAACATATCCTGACCCGCACCAATCCTGTGCA
>JANSYF010000050.1 GCA_024742575.1 Paracoccaceae bacterium
GCTGATCGAGATGGCTGTTGCAGCCGGCGACAAGGTCCTTTTCGGCAAATGGTCGGGCACAGAAGTGACGGTCAATGGCGAAGAACTCCTCATCATGAAGGAGTCGGACATCCTCGGCATCATCACGGACGACGCTGCAGCTAAAGCTGCTTAAGCGCCCGTCGTGGTTCCAAACAAAACCCTCTGACTACATTAGTGGAGACTAAGCGATGTCTGCAAAAGACGTAAAATTCAATACAGACGCCCGTACGCGCATGCTGAAGGGTGTCAACATCCTCGCCGACGCGGTGAAGGTGACACTCGGCCCGAAAGGCCGTAACGTCGTGCTCGATAAATCCTTCGGCGCACCGCGCATCACCAAAGACGGTGTGTCTGTTGCCAAAGAAATCGAACTGGAAGACAAGTTCGAGAACATGGGCGCACAGATGGTGAAGGAAGTTGCTTCCCGCACCAACGACGAAGCCGGTGACGGTACCACCACAGCCACCGTTCTGGCCCAAGCCATCGTAAAAGAAGGCATGAAGTCGGTTGCAGCTGGCATGAACCCGATGGACCTCAAGCGCGGCATTGACCTCGCGACGTCCAAGGTTGTTGAAGCCATCAAGGCCGCAGCACGTGATGTGACCGACAGCGACGAAGTTGCACAGGTCGGCACGATCTCTGCAAACGGCGAAGCTGAAATCGGTCGCCAGATCGCTGACGCAATGCAGAAAGTCGGCAACGAGGGTGTTATCACCGTCGAAGAAAACAAAGGCCTCGAAACCGAGACCGATGTTGTCGAAGGGATGCAGTTCGACCGTGGCTACCTGAGCCCCTATTTCGTGACCAATGCTGACAAGATGACCGCCGAGCTGGAAGACTGCATTGTCCTCCTGCACGAGAAAAAGCTGTCCTCGCTTCAGCCGATGGTTCCGCTGCTCGAGCAGGTGATCCAGTCGCAGAAGCCGCTGCTGATCATCGCAGAAGACGTCGAAGGCGAAGCGCTGGCGACCCTCGTGGTGAACAAGCTGCGTGGCGGCCTCAAGATCGCTGCCGTGAAAGCACCGGGCTTTGGTGATCGTCGCAAAGCAATGCTGCAGGACATCGCGATCCTGACAGGTGGCCAGGTCATCTCCGAAGATCTGGGCATGAAGCTCGAAAACGTGACAATGGACATGCTTGGTTCCGCCAAGAAAATCCAGATCACCAAAGACGAGACCACCATCGTTGACGGCGCAGGTGAGAAGGCCGAGATCGAAGCACGCGTTGCCCAGATCCGTAACCAGATCGAAGAAACCACGTCCGATTACGATCGTGAAAAGCTGCAAGAGCGTGTTGCGAAACTCGCAGGCGGCGTTGCAGTCATCCGCGTTGGCGGGATGACCGAAATCGAAGTGAAAGAGCGCAAAGACCGCGTTGACGATGCACTGAACGCGACACGTGCCGCTGTTCAGGAAGGTATCGTCGTTGGTGGTGGTGTTGCACTTGTTCAGGCTGGCAAAAAGCTTGAAGGCCTCACAGGCGTAAACAGCGACCAGAACGCCGGTATCGCCATTGTGCGTAAGGCTTTGGAAGCACCGCTGCGTCAGATCGCGGAAAACGCGGGCGTCGACGGTTCCGTCGTTGCTGGCAAAATCCGTGAAAGCGAAGACCTGAAGTTCGGCTATAACGCACAGACCGACGAATATGGCGACATGTTCAAGTTCGGCGTGATCGACCCTGCCAAGGTTGTTCGTACCGCGTTGGAAGACGCTGCATCGATTGCTGGTCTGCTGATCACAACCGAAGCAATGGTCGCCGACAAGCCGCAGAAAGAAGGCGCTGGCGCCGGCGGTGGCATGCCCGACATGGGCGGCATGGGCGGCATGATGTAATCAGCCGATGTCCTTAGGGACGTTTGTTGGCTCAAGCTGAATAGCTTTGGACAAAGGCGCCTTCGGGCGCCTTTGTTTTTTAGTTCGCGTCGAATTCGATGCAATTTTTTCGAATTTGATTGAGAACCTGTGTGCGAAGACTCTTGGCACCCTTTTGATGCTTCTGAACGCAGTTGTGAAAAATGGTGTCTGGTCTCCGCCAAGGCGGCAGGGTAGCCAAACCCATGCGTATTCTTCTGCTAACACTTCTAACTCTGATCGCATTTGCGTCGAACTCGATCCTGAATCGGGTCGCTCTTTCCGAGGGCGACATCGATGCGGTGGCGTTCGGCGTTGTTCGCTTGTGTGCAGGCGCAGTGATGTTGGCAGTTCTGGTATTGCTCCGGGACCGGCGTCTCGCGTTTGGCGGCAAAGGGCGCGCGGTCGGAGTCCTGTCGCTTGTTACCTACATATTCGGGTTTTCTCTGGCCTATCAAAGCTTGGATGCCGGCCTTGGGGCCTTGATACTGTTCGGTCTTGTGCAGATCACGATGTTTGCCGGGTCTCTAGTCAGTGGGGAACGCCCTGCTGCGCGGCGCTGGATCGGTGCTATGGTTGCATTTGGTGGATTGGTCTGGCTGCTTTGGCCGGGCCATGCTGCCGCTCCTAGTCTGTGGCATGCCAGTTTGATGGCAATCGCCGGTGTTGCTTGGGGGATCTATTCGCTAAACGGGCGCGGGACATCGGATGCGTTGGGCGCGACAGCGGCGAATTTTTGCATCTCAGCAGGCTTGTCAGTGATTGGCGCGTTAATCGCAATTGCTTTCTTTGAAGGTATTAATCTCTCCGAGGCCACGTCGTTTGGCCTGATCATGGCGATCCTTGCTGGGGCCGTCACCTCCGGTATCGGGTATTCGATGTGGTACACTGTCTTGCCGCATCTGCGGGGAAGCACCGCCGCAGTGACACAGCTTACTGTGCCTGTCATCGCGATCGTTGGAGGTGCAGTCCTTTTGTCAGAGCCCGTAACGTCCCGATTGGTCATAGCTGCACTACTTGTGTTGGGAGGAGTTCTATTGGCCGTCACGTCGCGGCGGTAGGCTCTTTCTAAAGTCACATCCAGAGCGTATCTGACGATCATGTTTCGTCGCCTTACCCTTTCTTTCGTGGTCTTGATCATTCTGCCCATCGCGACGCAGGCGCGCGCGGATTGCGTTGTGCTTCTGCATGGCCTGGCCCGGACAGAAACATCTTTCGCGCTCATGCAATCGGTTCTCGAGGCGAAAGGCTACACGGTCCAAGCGCCCGGGTATCCTTCCACGTCGGCTCGCATTCAAACCTTGGTCGAGGAAACCTTGCCCGATGCCGTTGAAAAGTGCCAAGAGGATCGCGTCCATTTCGTCACCCACTCCATGGGTGGAATCCTGCTGCGGTTCTGGCTCAAGGACAATCGTCCCCCAAATCTTGGTAGGGTAGTCATGCTTGCACCACCGAACCAAGGCAGTGAATTGGTGGATCAGCTTGGTGGTCTGGAATTGTTTGAATGGCTAAATGGTCCGGCGGGTCAACAGCTTGGCACTGCACCAAATGACCTTCCAAAATCGCTGCCGCCTGTCGATTTCGACCTTGGCGTGATTGCCGGAACACGATCTTTGAATCCAGTCTTTTCTAGTCTTATCCCCGGCCCCGACGATGGCAAGGTTTCGGTTGAGTCGACCAAGGTCGCTGGCATGAGCGCCCACATGACCATGTCAGTCACGCATACGTTTATCATGCAAGCGCCTTCCGTGATTGCGCAGGTCGATCTGTTCCTGCGGACAGGGCGGTTTGATCCGGAACTGGACTGGACCCAAGCCATTAACACCGAAGAATTGGTGTGCATTTTTGGTATCTGTCCGGAGCCCGCAAATGAGCCTTGAATGTACGCTTGTCGGTGCCAAGACCCTGACGCCCGACGGGTGGAGCGATACGCCCGTGCAAATTTCGGATGGGATGCTTAACGCCAACCAGACTGCACGCGAGGTCGAGTTACCGGGTTACGTCGTCTTGCCGGGTATCATCGATCCGCATGGTGATGGGTTCGAACGGCATATGGCTCCGCGCCGTGGAGCATTGCGCGAAGCCGAGCACGGTGTTGTAGCCGCGGCGTCAGAACTGGCTGCCAATGGCATCACGACGGCCATTCTGGCCCAGTTCTTTTCATGGGAAGGCGGTATGCGCGGCCCCGAATTTGCTGAGCATGTTTTTGAAAGCGTAGCTGCGGTTCGCGACAGCGTTGCGGTGGATCTGCAATTGCAATTACGGCTGGAAACGCATTTGTTGGACGAGTTTGCTCGGGCAGAAGCCGCAATTGATCGGTTCGGGATCAGCTATGTGGTTTTCAACGACCATCTGCCGCATCAAAGGTTATCCGAAGGGCGCAAACCACCCCGTCTGACTGGACAGGCGCTCAAGAGTGGCCGCAGTCCAGAAACGCATCTGGCGCTGATGCAGAACCTGCATGAGCGGACCTCCGAAGTGCCCGCAGCCCTTGATGCGCTGGCCTCGCGACTTGTCCATAAGGGCATTGTCCTTGGAAGCCATGATGACAGCACGCTCGAAGACCGTCAGGAATGGGCTGCGCGCGGTGCCACAGTAAGTGAATTTCCCGAAACGCTGGCGGCGGCGCAAGCTGCGCGGGACGATGGTGCGTATATCGTTTTAGGTGCGCCTAATGTCGTGCGCGGGGCCAGCCACGCGGGCAATATCGCAGCATCGGAATTGGTTGCGCACGGCCTCTGTGACGCGCTGGCGTCTGATTACCATTACCCGTCACCGTTGCGTGCTGCATTCCGACTGGAAGAGCTGGGCCTCTGCGATCTCGCATCTGCTTGGGCCATGCTGTCCGCAGGGCCTGCACAGATGCTTGGCCTTACGGATCGCGGCACCCTTGAGCCGGGCAAGCGTGCCGATCTGATTGTCGTTGACCCAACCACCCGCCGCGTCGAAGCGACCATTGTAGCGGGGCGCGTGGCACATCTCACCGGTACGGTCGCGGAACGATTTCTGCGCGGTTAAGCCCGCTTGACGTGGTTCACATGGCCCATCTTGCGGCCGGGCTTGACCTCTGCTTTGCCGTAAAGATGCACGGCGCAATCAGCGGTTTTTGCTAGTTCCAGCACCCGGTCCATATCGTCGCCGATCAGATTTTCCATCACCACATCCGCGTGACGTTGACCGTCGCCCAAAGGCCAACCAGTGATGGCGCGGATATGTTGTTCGAACTGATCGACAGTGCACGCGTTCTGTGTCCAGTGTCCGGAGTTGTGAACCCGCGGCGCGATTTCGTTTACGATCAGTCCGGCAGGTGTGACGAACAACTCAACCCCCATCACGCCCACGTAGTTAAGCGCGTTCGCGATTTTGGCCGCAATTAACACCGCATCAGTGCGCTGGTTGGCCGTCAAGCGCGCGGGAACGGTCGTGGTGCGCAAGATACCGTCGCTGTGCACGTTCTCGCCGGGGTCAAATGCCGCAACGGCACCATCCATACTGCGGGCGGCAATAACAGAGACCTCGTGCGAGAATTCAACGAATCCTTCCAGAATGGCAGGTGCCCCCTGCATATCAGCCAAGGCCAGCGCCGCGTCGCCGGGCGTCATGATCCGCGCTTGTCCTTTGCCGTCATAGCCGAAACGGCGGGTTTTCAGGATTGACGGCATACCGATCTGATCCAATGCCGCTTCAAGGCTTGCGGCGTCTGTGATGTCGGCAAAGGGCGCAGTCCTGAGCCCGAGTTCTCGTAGAAACGTCTTTTCCGTCAACCGATCTTGACTGACCCGAAGCGACTCGCGGCCGGGGTGGATAGGCGCAAGATCCTGCAACAGGTCGAGCGCTTCTGTCGGGATATTCTCGAACTCGTAGGTGATGATATCCACCGATTGACCGAAGGTGCGCAAGGCGGCCTCGTCGTCATAGGTGGCGGTTGTCACCTGATCCGCCACTTGCCCTGCCGGAGGGTTTGCGCCGGGTTCATAGACATGGCAGCGAAAACCAAGGCGACTGGCTGCAACCGACAGCATTCGGCCCAGTTGACCACCACCGATAATGCCAATGGTCGATCCAAGAGGAAGCGCAAGCGTCATAGAGTTATCCGTCATCAGAAGGTGCGTCAGGGATGGAAGCCGACAGATCAGTGCGCCACCGTTCCAGTCGGGCAGCCAGATCGGCATCTTGTAGCGCCAGAATACCCGCTGCCATCAGTCCGGCATTGGCCGCACCAGCCGACCCGATCGCCATAGTGGCCACAGGAAATCCGCGAGGCATTTGCAGGATTGAATACAGACTGTCGACACCCGACAAGGCACGCGTCTGAACCGGAACGCCAATCACCGGAACGCGGGTTTTAGAGGCCATCATTCCGGGCAAATGCGCTGCGCCGCCTGCACCGGCGATGATCACTTGCAATCCACGGTCAACGGCCGTTTTGCCATAGTCCCAAAGCCGATCCGGCGTGCGATGCGCCGACACGATTTTGGCTTCATAGGGCACTTTCAGTGTATCCAGCATATCGGCTGCTTCTTTCATCGTTGGCCAGTCCGATTGACTGCCCATGATGATGCCGACTTTAATCGATTCTGACATGTCGATATGCCCCTTCAGGTGTTCGGAGCGCGCACTATAGCCAGATCGGATCAGGGGGCAACTCGGGCCGCGCCTCAGGCGATGATATCAGGCAAAAGCCGGTCTTCGATCTGTGCGATCTTGTCTTTGAGCATCAGTTTTTTCTTCTTCAATCGCTGAAGCGTGAGCTGATCGGCCGTGCCTGTTTGCTGCATTGCACGAATGGCTTCATCCAGATCGCGGTGCTCGCGGCGGAACACCTCGAGTTCGACCCTCAGGACGTCGTCTGTTTTCATCGACAGATCAGTAGGAGCATTCATGATGCGGCGCGGTCCCCAATTGGTGGCTGAGATCGTGACGATAACCCCATTATGCGATTCCGCAAAGCCCTTGCGTCTTGTCTGTTGCGCCCCCATATTTCTACCATATCGGTCGCCAAAACGGGGCCGTCATACACAGTCGCTTGTGCAAAAGGACGTGTCGATGACGAAATTGACTTTGGGATCCTATCCCCATCTGCTTGGCTTTGAACAGCTGGAGCGATTGCTTGAACGAACAGCCAAATCCGGCAATGAAGGTTATCCTCCCTTCAATATCGAACAGACGTCCGAAGGGTCATACCGCATAACTCTCGCGGTTGCGGGTTTTCGGGAACAAGATCTGGCGATCACCGTTGAGGACAGACAGCTTGTAATCCGTGGGCGCCAGCAGGACGACATCGCTGATCGAGTGTTCCTGCATCGTGGTATCGCTGCGCGCCAGTTCCAGCGCAGTTTTGTGCTCGCTGATGGTGTCGAAGTGGGCGAAGCGATCATGGAAAACGGTCTGTTGCATGTCGATTTGACACTGTTGCGTCCCGAAACCGTGGTTCAGACAATCCAGATTAAGAAGGGGTAGACCATGAATACGCCGTTCGATTTCAAAGATGCAGACCAGTCCAACCTGGTTTACGTTCGCCCGGTTTCTGTTGCCGATCTTCCGGAAGACGTGCGCGATGAAGTGGGTGACAAAGAGACAATTTATGCTGTTCATCGTGCAGACGGAGAACGGCTCGCGCTAGTGAAAGACCGCAAGCTGGCGTTTATGCTGGCCCGCCAAAATGACTTTGCCCCGGTTACGGTGCACTAAATTTAGTTACCGAACTGCGCGGAGAGTCGTTCCTCTTGGGGGACAACGCAATGGGCCCTGATCCGTCGCAAACCTAAACGGAAGCGTTTCGCTTTCTATTCCTGTGGTTCCACGGATCACATCGAAATGCAGATGCGGGCCAGTCGATTGGCCCGTGTTGCCAGAATAGCCAAGCAATGTGCCCGCCCGAACCCTATCGCCCACACTTACACTGACGCCCCCCGGACGGAGATGGAAGTATTGCGCCAAAGTCCGGTCTGAGTGCTGAATAATCACATAATTGCCGTGATCTTGGTACTGCTCTCCTGCGCCTCCGGTGCGTGAATCCTCTTTTAGATCAACGACCAAGCCATCACGTGCTGCGTGAATAGCCGTGCCAATAGGCATATTGAAATCTACGGCAAAGCGGTGCACGCCAGTATGTGTGAAATCACCGTTACAGCTTTGGCCGATGGAAAACGCCTTTCCCTGTGCGAAGGGCAGCAGATAGGTGTAGCGGTCATCATGCCTCGCAGTAACGTCGCCGCGGCTCCATGTGAATTGGTATTTATAAGACCACGCAGCGTTTCGCCTTTGGGACAATTTGAATATGAGCACCCGCTCATTCCCGTCCAAAACGAACGGTCCCGCACTACCTTGCGTACGCTGAAGGTTCGTCACATCCAATTCGATGTTCAGCGTGACCGGCAATAACCTGTAACGGTTTTTAGCGTAGAACGTGATTTCGCTGCCGCTTTGCACGGTTTCAATGCAGACCTTTTGGAATTTGGTATCGCAGCTTTGCTCCGCAGCCGCCCAGGATGGAGCGACCAGAGCAAGAGCGAGCAGCAATCGTTTCAGCATGGCCATCCGGTCACTGTTGTCGAAGACAGTTCTCAATAGGCCACGATACAACCTTCGGCACAACCTTGTCGTGACGGACATCCGGAAAACGAAATCGGGCTGGGAAATATCCCAGCCCTTTATTGTGTTCTTATTGGCCTGCGATCAGCCCGAGGCTTTCCAGCTTCAGAATGACCTGATGCGCGCAGTTGTCGACTTCCACATTCTCAGTCTCGACGCGCAGCTCCGGGGTCTCTGGCACATCGTATGGGTCAGAAATCCCAGTGAATTCTTTGATCTTCCCTTCGCGTGCCAACCGGTACAATCCCTTGCGGTCGCGACGTTCGCATTCCTCAAGGGTTGTTGCGACATGCACTTCGATAAATGCCCCGAACTGTTCGATGTCTTCACGCACCGCGCGGCGGGTGGTGGCATAGGGTGCAATCGGCGCACAGATTGCGATACCACCATTTTTTGTAATCTCGGACGCGACATAGCCAATCCGGCGGATGTTCAGATCGCGATGTTCCTTGCTGAAACCCAGCTCGGATGACAGGTTCTTACGCACGATGTCGCCATCCAAAAGGGTGACCGGACGCCCGCCCATCTCCATCAACTTGACCATCAGAGCGTTGGCAATGGTTGATTTGCCCGACCCAGAGAAGCCGGTGAAGAACACGGTAAAGCCTTGCTGCGACCGCGGCGGTTTGGTTTTGCGCAACTCGGTTACAACCTCGGGGAAACTGAACCATTCAGGTATATCCAGACCTTCGGACAGGCGGCGGCGCAGTTCCGTACCCGAAATATTGAGGATGGTAACATCGTCCTTGTCGGCGATTTCATCCATTGGCTCGTACTGGGCGCGTTCCTGCACATAGACCATGTGCTTGAAGTCGACCATTTCGATGCCGATCTCGTCCTGATGCTCGCGGAACAACTCTTGCGCGTCATAAGGTCCGTAGAAATCATCACCTGCCGAATTTTTGCCCGGACCCGCATGATCGCGCCCGACGATGAAATGCGTGCAGCCGTGGTTTTTGCGGATCAGACCATGCCACACGGCCTCGCGCGGCCCAGCCATGCGCATGGCAAGGTTCAGTAGGCTCATTGTGGTGGTGGATTGCGGATACTTGTCCAGAACGGCCTCGTAGCAGCGCACGCGGGTGAAATGGTCCACATCTCCCGGTTTGGTCATTCCGACAACCGGGTGAATCAGCAGGTTGGCCTGCGCTTCTTTCGCGGCGCGGAAGGTCAGTTCCTGATGCGCGCGGTGCAGCGGGTTGCGGGTCTGGAACGCAACCACCTTGCGCCAGCCCAGTTTGCGGAAATAGGCACGCAATTCGTTTGGTGTGTCGCGGCGCGCCCGAAAATCATAATGTACGGGCTGTTGGATGCCGGTTACGGGGCCACCAAGATAAACTTTTCCCGCTTGATTGTGCAGATAATTCACGGCCGGGTGCGCATCGTCATCTGCACCAAACACTTTTTCCGCCTCACGCGCCTTGTTCGGCACCCAACGGTCGGTCACAGTCATGGTGCCAAGGATCACACCTTCTTGATCGCGCAAAGCGATATCCTGACCAATCTCGAGGCTGTCTGCAAAAGACTCAGAGACGTCCAGCGTGATCGGCATCGGCCAAAGCGACCCATCGACCAAGCGCATGTTTTCGACGACGCTGTTATAGTCCTCTTCACTCAAGAAACCCTTCAGCGGATTGAACCCGCCATTCATCAAGAGTTCCAAATCACAAATCTGACGCGGCGTTAGGTCGTGGCTGACAAGATCGCCCGCTTCCTGTTTGAGTTTCTGTGCGCTGTCATACGAGACATAGAGTTCTGGAATAGGGGCAAGGTTTTGCGGATACATTTGTTATGCTCACTGTCTAAATTTGCGCGCTGGTTACGCCCCCATCGGGACAGAAGTCCAGTGACAAGGGCGCGCAGCCCAGCAATTCGGGAAAATGTGCGGAATTTGCGCCAGTTTTAACGACGATTTACCACAAAATTTCATTATGCAAATGATGTGGGTTGGGCGCAGACATCCACCCCACTAGCGTATTCACTCAGCCGCTGGGGCTTCGGCGCCATAGCTCAAAGGCTCGGACACGTCTTTCCCCGCATCGTCGTTGTGTTCGGCGAGGAAACGTTCAGCCTCAAGAGCCGCCATGCAGCCCATTCCAGCGGACGTGACTGCCTGACGATATTTGTGGTCGGTCAGATCGCCTGCCGCAAAGACACCGGGGATCGAGGTTTCGGTGCTGTCTGGTTTGGTCACAACATAGCCGCCCATATGTGTTTCCAGCACATCTTTGACCAGTTCGTTGGCCGGAGCGTGACCGATTGCGACAAACACGCCTTTGCAGGGGATTTCTTTGATTTCGCCGGTGTCAACGTGTTTGACGCGCACGCCCTCAACGCCTTTTGGCATGTCGGTACCGAACACTTCGTCCAACTGGTGATGCCAGAGCGTTTCGATCTTGGGGTTCTTGAACAGACGATCCTGTAGGATCTTCTCTGCTCGCAATTCGTCGCGGCGGTGGATCAGTGTAACCTTGGAGGCAAAGTTCGTCAGGAATAGCGCCTCTTCTACAGCCGTGTTACCGCCGCCAATCACAACAATCTCCTGACCGCGATAGAAGAACCCGTCACAGGTTGCGCAGGCCGAGACGCCAAAGCCCTTGAACGCGTCTTCGGACGGCAGCCCAAGCCATTTGGCGCGCGCTCCGGTGGCGAGGATCACTGAGTCGGCCGTGTATACTGTGCCGCTATCGGATTGCGCGGTGAAGGGGCGTTTGGACAGGTCGATCGAGGTGATCAGATCGCCAATAATCTCTGTGCCCATGGCGCGGGCATGCGCTTCCATGCGCACCATAAGATCCGGACCCTGGACTTCGGTGTCGCCAGGCCAGTTTTCGACCTCTGTGGTGGTGGTCAGCTGACCGCCCGGCTCCATGCCCTGCACGAGGATTGGTTCCAGCATGGCGCGGCTAGCATAGACGCCGGCGGTATAGCCTGTTGGGCCGGAGCCAATGATCAAAACCTTGGTATGGCGTGTGTCGGACATGGGGGCAGCCTCGCATCAAAGCAGTAAGTGACTCTTGTGTCCCTCGGATATATGCGTCTGTTGCTCGGTTCGCAAACCCAAGCATGGCACCTTCAATTCGCATCGCCGAAAGTTTCGATTGTTTAGGATTGTTGCGCGCTGTTGAAATAATATTGCGCGCAGCCTGTGGGTGGTATAACAATGCCGAAAAATCAGGGGTGCTGAGAATGCCGTCACATCGGTTGGATCCAATAGATCGCAAGATTTTGGCAGAGCTTCAAGCGGATGGGCGTATGACCAATGTCGAACTTGCCCGTAGGGTCGGAATCTCAGCTCCACCATGCCTGCGCCGTGTGCGAACCTTGGAAGAGCAAGGGTTCATTCGCGGTTACCATGCCGAGGTCAATCCACGAGAGTTGGGATTCGAGGTTCAAGTCTTTGCGATGGTTGGTTTACAAAGCCAAGCCGAAGCCGATTTGCGTGCTTTTGAAGACCGTTGCCGAAGCTGGCCGCTTGTTCGCGAATGCCACATGTTGAACGGCGAAGTGGATTTCATTCTCAAATGCGTCGCACCTGATTTAAGCACATTTCAGAGCTTTTTGACCGGTGATCTGTTAACGTCGCCGAACGTCGGCAGTGTGAAAACTTCGCTTGTGATCCGCGGAGCGAAAGACGAACCGGGTGTGCCCTTTGATGTATTAGAAGCGCGGTTGGGTGAACCTGACTGATACCTTCACGCTGGTCCGATCACGCGACGCGCAAGGTTTCAATCACGTCGCGCGTGGTGCGCGGGAACGCAAGATCGCCAAAACCTTCGAGGGACTCCAGATGGGGGAACATCGATTGCAGCATATCACGCACGGATGTTCCGATTTCGGCGGCTGAAATCCGGCCGGGGTGGTAGCTTTCCAGTTCATGCCCATTGGCGCGAATGATCCCATGTCTTTGCAAAGCAAAATGATAAAGCTGGACTGGGCCGGGCGGCGTAATGCGCAAAACGCGGTCACCATCGACATAGTCGCTGGCTGGTGCGAGGACTGCATCGCAATTCAGAAGGTCGGTAAAGCGATCCTGACGGATCACAACCCGGGCGGCAGGACCAAGCAAAAGATCGCTTTGGTCCATACCGATCCCCGGCAAACGGAGCAAATGAGTGAGAGAGGTGGTTTCGGCGGCGAAATCCGGCAGATAGGGCGTGCTGCCTTTCCAGACAACGGGCTGTGGCCCGCGATGGGTTTCGACCAGATCACCTGGGATCAGATCTTCAACAGCAATGGGGCCCATCACGGTCGTAATCAATGTGCCTCGTGCAAACGCCGATGCACAGGCTTCGAATGTAGAAGACGCTGGAACTGAGAAACTAGTCTCGGAAACAGACTGATCCTGGAGAAGTGCTGCAGCCTCGATTGTGCGGGTGAGAGGGGTGTCGCGTCGAGGCTGCCCATCAAACGTGGCAACTTTATCTGTGGAAACTGCGTAGGCATTGAAGTCTGTCGTCGCTGCGCGATCAGTCGAGGTCTGAGCCATGTGATACCTTGTACGTTAGGTCACATCCGCGTTGGCCCCCACCAACAACACCAGAAGGACGGTGCAATCTCATAGGGCAAAGATGGCTCAGTCACGTTTGATTCGTCAAAAAACAACGAAAATTGGCCGCGAAATCGCGGCCAATTCTCTGACAAGTGGGGGATTGTCGTGTTGCGTGGAACAGCGCTGACACAATTGGGGAAGATTGTGGCAGGTTTGCTGTTCTCAGGCGCGTTTGCGCGCCGGTTGGTTGGCCGCTTGGGCCTTGATCCGATCAAACATGGCTTTGCGCGCCGCGCCGCGCTGGAAGGGAAGGACAGGTAGATCCTCTTTCGATGTTGCAACGACAGAGGCGATGAATTTCGAAGTGCGCGACATTGGACTGCTCCGGTGGTGTTCCGTTGTTTCTTGATCCTAAATAACCCGCGCAATTGGGCGCGTTTGTGACCAAACGTGGACAATCCCGGTGTATTACTGTGATTGATTTGGGCAGCGCGCCAATGGCGCAGATACCGCTCAGAGCCGGATGACGGAAATCAAACGGCCGTAATCTGCCTCGCGCGCATGGGTCGCGCGACGGTAGGAATAAAAGCGATCTGCGTCAGAATATGTGCAGTGCCGTGTCCATTCCGCGTCCACACCGGCGCTGCGTAGCTTGTGCAAACCAAAGCCCGGCAAGTCGAAATGAAATTTGTCTTCAACACCGTTGACGAAGAACCGCGCATATTGTGGGTCTTCGGCCAGAAACGCATCCAGAAATTCGGGTCCGACCTCGTAGGCGCGCTGGCTGATACTGGGGCCTATCACTGCTTTGATTGTTTCGCGGGTGGCGCCAAGCGTGATCATTTCGTCAATCGTCGCTTCCAAAATACCGTCAAGCGCACCGCGCCATCCGGCATGGGCTGCGCCAATCACGCCTGTTTCGTGATCCGCGAACAACACAGGTTGGCAATCCGCGGTCAGCACACCAAGGGCAATGCCGGGCGTATTAGAAACCATGGCATCGGCTTGCGGTTTCGGCGTAGTCAGTGGGCCATCAACAACTTCGACCTTGGCTGAGTGAACCTGATGGACGCCCACCAACTGATCCCCGGAAACGTCCATCGCCTCGGCAACACGGGCCCGGTTGATGGCAACGATCTCGGATTGGTCGGATGATCCTGCCCCGCAGTTGAGCCCGGCGAAAACCCCGGAAGACGCACCACCGCGCCGCGTGAAGAAACCGTGGCGTAGGGGGGCAAGGCTGTCTGCTGTGATGATTTCCAGCGTCATGGATCCAGTCCGGGCGGCGGCGACTCGGTCACTGGGTAGAGCCCCAGCACTTTGAACAAGGAACCCATTTCGTCGGGGTGGGTCAACCGTCGATGTGCGGCCACATGACTATCCAGCGCGGCTCCAACCAATGACTTGGCCAGACTTTGCGCACGGGGCGTAATTCCAAGCCGTTCAAGGAATACACCTTGGTTTGTCAGCTGGCTTGCAGCACATCCCGCAATCAGCGCGGCCCGCGCCAAGGCTTCGAAATCAACATGGGAGGTCAGATCGGCGCGACCGGGTTCGGAAAATGGATCAACCGGTTGGTGTGCACGCACCGCCTGAAAGGTATCACCGTCTGAGTGCCAGCCGCCATAGTCGATAAAAAGCGCGATCCCACCTTGGGTCGCAATTCGGCGGGCAACTGCGTCGACCACCGCAGTGCCATGCGGGCAAGTCTCCACCAAGGCGCCCGGCTGAGTGTCATCCAGACGGCTGTTCAGCGCGTCAATCGGGGCTGCATCGCTCAGACCGCGCTGTAATCCGCCTTCCTCCGACAGCCCGACCATCACTTCGCGCCAGCCTTTGATGTCGCGTTGGAATTGCCGAATCGGAAGCGCATCGAAGAACTCGTTGGCGATCACGTAGAAAGGCATATCTTCGGGAAGAGTTTCCGCGCTGTCGTGCCAAATTGGGTCGTGCGCGGGCAGGGCGGCGGCTTGCAGATCGCGCATGCGGTCCGACGCCTCGACCAGATGCAACTCCGCTGCGGCGTGAAACCCCGGCACCTGCAATGTCGCACGCATCACATCCGCGATCAGTGTCCCGCGTCCCGGCCCCAACTCAACCAGCGCAAGGCGCTTTGGTGCGCCCTGATCCATCCAGCTTTGCGCTAGGCAAAGGCCGACCAGTTCTCCGAACATCTGGCTTATTTCCGGTGCCGTGGTGAAATCCCCGTCCACCCCCAATGCGTCCTGCGTCGTGTAATACCCATGTTTGGGGTGCAGCAGACAGGCCGACATATATTGAGCGAGGGTCATCGGCCCCGTTGCGTGTATTTGCTTGCGAAGAATATCGGCGAGGGCAGTCATGCGCGGCGGGCCGTTGTCCACAGATACACGCCAATCAGGATCATTGGGACTGACAAAATCTGCCCCATGGTCAACCCGTACCCGCCGACATGCCAAGCAAGGCCCAGCGGGTTGCCTTGGGAAACAAATTGCGCATCCGGCTGGCGCACGAACTCTATAAGGAACCGCGCTGCACCATAACCGCCAATGAACAGGCCGACGATCCGCCCGGGCATTTTCAGCGCGCCTTTGCGAAAAGCCAGCCATAGCAGCACCGCGCCCAAGAGCAGACCTTCCAGCAATGCTTCATAAATTTGTGAAGGGTGGCGCGCGCAAATCTCGCCCAGCGCCTGACCGCACGATTGCGCGGCCTGTCCGGGGAACTGGACGCCCCAAGGCAAATCCGTCGGTCTGCCCCAAAGCTCTGCATTGATGAAATTCGAAATCCGTCCCAGCAACAAACCGGGCGGCGTTGCCATGGCCATCATATCGGCGGTGGGTCGCAAAGGCAGACCGTGTTTCAGGCAAAACACCAGCGCAGCGACGATCACCCCGATCAATCCACCGTGAAACGACATTCCTCCTTGCCAGACAGCAAGGATCTCAGTTGGATTCTGAAGGTAGTAGGCCGGTTGATAAAACAGCACGAAGCCAAATCGCCCACCCAGAATGACGCCAAGGATCACCCAAGTCAGCAATTCTTCTACCTGTTCGGGGCGCATGGGCGGGGAGTCGCCAGACCAAAGCGTTGGGCGTTTCACGGCAGCTACCGCGATCCGCCACCCAATCAGAATGCCCGCGATGTAAGCCAGCGCATACCAACGCAGCGCAAATTCCATCCCGAAGACCGAGATCGAAAACAGCTCTGGCGAGACATTCGGAAAAGGCTGACCCGTGGACATGCGCGCAGATGTTCATCGCTCTGCGTCGAAGTCAACCTTGTGCCGCGTGGGTGTGCAGCCCATATAAAGGTCAAGCAAACGCCGGAGGCAGACATGCAAACTCGTAACAAGGTATTCGAAGACATTTCGCAACTGATGACTAACGCCATGGGCGTGGCTCAGGGAGCGAAAGACGAAGCTGAGACCGCGATGAAATCGCTGGTCGACCGTTGGCTGGCGGATCGCGATTTCGTCACGCGCGAGGAATTCGACGCTGTCCGCGCTATGGCGATGAAAGCGCGCGAAGAAAACGAAATGCTCAAAGCCCGTCTCGACGCGCTCGAAGCGGCCAAGAAATAAGATCTAAGATCGGGGCCGGACAATGACTTCGGCCTCGATCTCGACTTTGTAGTCGCCGATCAACTGACCGATCTGGAACAGGGTATTGGCCGGTTTTATGCCCGCAAAGATGCGCCCATGCGCCTTGGACACGGCTACGACATCATCGGCATCACTCATGAACACACGCGTGCGGACAACGTCCTCCATGCTTGATCCAAGCGCGGTCAGGGCTGCGCTGATCTTGTCCAGAACATAGGTCGTTTGCGCGCCTGCATCCTTTGGGGCCACCGCCCGATCAATACCCGCAGTCGCCGTTGTGCCTGAAACAAAGATGCGATCCCCGATCCGATGTGCGCGGCAGTAGCCAGCAATGTCTTCCCACTCGCTTCCCGAAAGGACGCGTTTTTCACCGGGCCGGTTCGGCACGTCCTCGACCGTCATGGCGCTGGGCATGGTGTCGAGGTGGTGGCTTAAATCGCCACTGGCCGTCAGGAACGGTGGCTTACGGTACTCGTCGCCACAATCACCGGGCAGGGGTGTTGTTGCGGCAAATGCGGTGTTCAGGCGGGTATGGTCCTCTTCGTCCAGCGCGAACTGGAACAGCTTGAGGTTATCGTCCGTATGTCGCGCCTCACCCAGACGCGCGCCGATGATGACTCCGGCAACCGCCTCGTTTTCTAGCGCCCAGCGGGTCGCGACATTGGCAATCGACATACCATGCTTTGCGGCTACATCGCCAGCCGCCTGCAAAACTGTCTGATAAGCATCCCATCCCCCGGCAGTGTCGATGAAGCGCTTGTACTTCATCTTGCTCCAGTCGGTTATGTCGGTCGGCTCTGGCTGCCCCAACCATTTCTCGGACAGGAACCCACCCTGCAATGTGCCATAGCAAAGCAGCTTGACGCCCCACGCGGCACAAACCTCGGACAAGGGCCCGGTCGCGCGGCGGTCCAGCAGCGAACAGGGCACCTGATTGCTTACAATCGGGATGCCATCGGCCAAGGCAAGATGCAGGTGCGCCGCATCGAAATTGGTCAGGCCAATTTCCCCGATAAGCCCTTCCTCGCGCAGTTTCGCCATTTCGTGCAGTGCGTCGAGCCAGGCTGGATGTTCGAAGCTCCACCAGTGGAATTGCAACAAATCAACCCGCTTCACCCCCAACCGGTCCAGCCGTTCCTGAACTCCGGCGCGTACCACCTCTGTTGTCATCGGTCCCGGGACAGGACACCACTTGGTGCCGACGGTCGCCTTGAACCCGCGTTTCAACAGTGCGCCTGTGATCACCTCTGCCGTACCGTAATGATCCGCCATATCGAAACTGTCGAACCCGGCATCCGCATAAGCGGCCAGATGATCTGCGCCCACCTCCGGGTCGATGATGTCGCCATCCTTCTCGATATCGGCCACCTGCCAAAGCCCCACCAACGCACGGCGGATCGTCAGGCGGTCACTCAGGGCGATGGTATCGGGTTGGGTCACAAACGGTCCTTTCGGTTGTCGCCCCATGAGTTGCCGCCCCGAACCCGTTTGACAAGCCCGAAAGATCCCCGCAACCATACGAGCAATAACAGGGAACAATCGCGCGAAACCGCGCATTCGGGGAACGATGAGCGCGGCGCAGGACGCGGATGACTTCTGGCTTTACGATTTGCGCGTCGAGACCGTGGTCGGCGACCGCACATCCGTCTGTCGCCATGTCGAAGGCGAAAGCTTCCGCGTCGAAGGCGAATTGCTGATTTTCGACGAGCAGCAAAAAGTTTCGATGTACGCCCTGGCCGCTCTCCTTCCGCTCTTGCCCGCCAAGCAACGCCCTACACACGACAATGACTGGATGTCCACCGATGCCGAGATCGCTTGCCCAGACCCCAATTGCGGCGGTCGGTTCCGGGTGACGCGCACGGGCAAACGCACGTTCCGCCATTCCGAAACCACGGGCCTGCCGGATCAGCGCAGCACACCCTACTGGAAAGACGAAACATGTGCGTCGAGACCACCCAACTGCGCCCCGGTCACACCATAAGCCGCGTCATTCGCGGTGGTTGGCAACTGGCGGGTGACCACGGCCCGGTGGACCGCGCACAGGCGATCCGAGATATGGAAGCCTTTGTCGATGCGGGGCTCTTCACCTTCGACTGCGCCGACATTTACACCGGCGTCGAAGAGATGATCGGTGATTTCATCGCAGACCTACGTGCGCGGCGCGGCGCATCGGTTGCGGATCGTGTCTGCGTTCACACCAAACTTGTGCCGGACCTAACAAGACTGGCCGACCTGCGGCCAGATGAAGTGACCGCCATCATTGATCGGTCTTTGCAAAGGCTCAAGATCGACCAGCTGGATCTCGTGCAATTCTTCTGGTGGGACCTGTCACAGGGAAATGCCGTTGACTCGCTCAATGTGCTGAAAGATCTGCGCAAAGAGGGCAAGATCAAGAACCTCGGCACCACCAACTGGGACAGGCAAGCGATGCAGCGGTTTGTCGATGCGGGCTTCGATATCGCCTCGGCACAGGTTCAATTTTCGGTGCTGGACCGCCGCCCGCAAAACGGGCTCACCAATTGGGCGGCGCAAAACGATCTACAATTGATTTGCTACGGCACGCTCGCTGGTGGTTTCATCACCGAAAAATGGCTGGGTGAGCCAGACCCCGGGTTCCAGTTCGAGAACCGCAGTCTGATCAAGTACCGCCTGATCATCGACGAATTCGGCCCGTGGGACCGCTTTCAGGTGCTTCTTCAAGCGTTGAAAGCCGTTGGCGACAAGCATGGCGTCTCGCTTTCTGCCGTCGCCACGCGCTGGGTGCTGGATCAGCCACAAGTCGCGGCGGGTATTGTCGGCGCACGTTATGCCCGGCATCTGCCACAGACGCTCCAGACCTTCGCCTTTGCGCTGGACGCCGAAGATCATGTGACGCTGAATGCGGTGCTGGATCATGCCGATGGCCCCAAGGGTGACGTCTATTCGCTCGAAGGGGACAGGAGCAGTCGTCATGTCCGGATCATGAAGTACAACCTGAACACCAATCCGAACGATGCAGTACATGGGTAACATGGCTGACCCGATCCTCAGCATCCGGAATGTTAGCAAGACCTTTGGCGAATTCCGCGCCGTCAACGATGTATCGCTCGACATCCACGCGGGTACGATCACCGGCCTGATCGGACCCAATGGTGCAGGCAAGACCACGCTCTTCAACGTACTGACCGGGATGCTGAAACCGACCAGCGGCACCGTGCATCTCGACGGTCAGGACGTGACCGGGTTCGCCCCCGACGCGCTGTTCAGCCTCGGACTTGGCCGCACCTTCCAAATTCCACGCCCCTTCGCCAAGATGAGCGTTCTGGAAAATGTCATGCTCTCGCCAATGGCACAGGTGGGTGAACGCGTTTGGGGGCCATTTCTTGGCGCAGCAAAGATGCGCGATCAGGAGGCGACCATACGCAAACGCGCGATGGAGGTGCTCGATTTCGTCACTCTCGCCCCATTGGCCGATCAGGCGGCGGGGCAAATCTCGGGTGGGCAGATGAAGCTGCTGGAACTGGCCCGCATCCTGATGGGCGATCCCAAGCTGATCCTGCTGGATGAACCCGCCGCAGGGGTGAACCCAAGCCTGACGCGGACGCTGATCGAAAAGATCGAAGAACTGAACCGGGACGGCAAGACCTTTGTCATCATCGAACATGACATGGATTTCGTCATGCAGCACTGCGACCCAGTGATTGCACTAGCAGAGGGCAGCAAGGTGTTCGAAGGCACGGCGGAAGAGGCGCAGAACAATCCCGTTCTTCTGGACGCCTATCTGGGGGCGCAGGTCGAATGATGGCGCTTGTGGCACAGGGTATCGTGGCCGGATACGTGCCGGATTTACCGATCCTCAAGGGCGTATCGTTGACCGCAGAGACCGCCAAGGTAACGGTCATCATCGGTCCCAACGGGGCTGGTAAATCAACCCTGATCAAAGCGATTGCCGGGCTGGTGCCGGTGACCAGCGGTTCGGTATTGCTTAATGGCGCGAATATCACAAATCCGCGCCCTGACCGCATGGGCGCGCTGGGCGTGGCTTATGTTCCGCAATCCGACAACATCTTCCGCTCATTGACGATCCGCCAGAACCTCGATCTGGTCTTGCGCAACGCGGGCAAAGAGGCAGCTTCACGGCGCGACGCGCTGTTGACGCAGTTTCCGGCCTTGGCCGACAAGCAGACCGAAAAAGCGGGCGCGCTGTCTGGCGGGCAACGCCAGTTTCTTGCTGTCGCCATGGCGCTGGCCATCAGCCCGTCTGTGATCCTCATGGATGAACCTTCTGCCGGGCTTTCGCCGAAGGCGGCGCAAGAGGTGCTAGAATACACTCGCGCTCTGACCGAACAAGGCGTGACGATTCTGCTCGTCGAACAGAACGTCAAACAGGCGCTTCGGATGGCGGATCACTGCTACATCCTTGCCGATGGCCGCAATCAGGTCGATGGCGCGGCGGATGATTTGCTGAACGATCCGGTCGTTGGCCAAATTTACCTTGGCGGCAAGCGGGTGACACCAGCATGATTCAGAACCTGGTGGACGGAGTGCTGGTCGGTTCGATCCTGTCGCTGGGGGCGATTGGGCTGACGATGGCGATGCACATGCTGCGCTTTGCCAACTTCTCCCATGCTGAACTTCTGTCCATTGGGGCCTATGCTGCTTTGGTGTTTGACGGCCTCTTCGACGCGATCCACCCCGCACTGGCACAGGCGATCCCGCCTCTCAGTCTGACATGGTCGCTCTCCTTGGCCCTGTTGTTGTCGATGGCGCTGACAGGCCTGTCGGCGGTAGCCATCGACAAGCTGGTGTTCAAGCGCGTCCGCGCAAAAGGTGGGGAATTGTCGATGGTCTTTGCCTCCTTTGGCGTCGCCATGATCATCCGCAACATCCTTGGCCTGATCTTTGGACTGAACCCCAAGCTGTATTCACAGGACATCGTCTTTGCTATCGTGGTCAGCCGCGATCCGTTCCTGCTGATCAAGCCGGATCAGGTGTTCACGCTGATTGCAGCGCTGCTGATCATGTTCATCCTGCATCTCGTCTTGTCCCGCACGACATTCGGCTACAGCCTACGGGCGGTGGCCGAGAACCCGACGCTGGCGCAGGTCTCTGGCATCAATCTCAGCCGCATGATCGTTTTGATCTGGCTGATCGGTGGCGGGCTGGCGGCAGCGGCGGGCGTGTTCTATGGCCTGACCAACCAGATCAGCCCGGTGCTAGGGCGGGATCTTGTGCTGCCGATCTTTGCGGCGACCATCGTCGGTGGCATCGGCAGCATCTATGGTGCGGTGCTGGGCGGTTTCCTTGTTGGTCTTGCGTCTAACCTCGCGCTGGTGATCCTGCCCTCGGGTTACAGCCCGGCGGTGCCATTCCTCATTATCCTTGCGGTGCTGATCCTGCGCCCGCATGGGCTGTTCGGGGAAGAGCGCACATGATCGGCGTCATTTCCTACCTCGTCTTCTTCGCCACGGTCGCTTCGATCCTGTCGATCGCGGTGCTGGGTCTGAACCTGCAATGGGGCAACACCGGCCTTTTCAACGGCGGTGTCGTGGCGTTCTTCGGGGCAGGGGCCTATGGCACTCTGATCCTTGGCGGCACGTCGCAAGTGGGGCAATTGGGCGGGTTTGCGCTGCCTTATCTGCTGGCACTTTTGGGGGGTATGGTCTGCGCCGGGGTCGTCGCCTGGATCGTCGGGCTGCTGACGATAAGGCTCAGGCATGACTACCTTGCCATCGCGACCTTCGGTGTCGCCGTCGCATTCGAGACCGTGATGCGCAACACCGACGCTTTGGGCGGGGCGCAGGGCATTCGCGGGTTTGAACGGCCTTTGCGCGAAACACTTGGCAACGGGTTCACCTACAACCTCGCCTTCTTTGCCTTTGTCCTGATCCTGCTGATCGCCACATACCTGTTCCTCGAACGGCTGATCCAGTCCCCATTCGGACGCCTCCTTCGTGCGATCCGAGAGGACGAGACTGCAGCACAGTCGCTTGGTAAATCGCCGTCGCGCGTGCGCCTTACGTCTTTTGTGGCCGGTTCGGTGATCATGGGCCTTGCCGGTGGACTCTATGCCACGTTTTATGCCTTCATCAGCCCACAAGACGTGCTTCCGATCCTCACCTTCCAGATCTGGGCGATGCTGATCGTCGGTGGCGCGGGCAACAACAAAGGCGCGGTGATGGGGACCTTCCTGATCTGGGCCGCATGGACCGCCAGCGGCTGGGCGCTGTCACGTTTCGCACCGCTGGAGGTGCAACTCTATACCGGGTCGATCCAGTTCGTGCTGATCGGCTTCGTGATCGTGGGGATGCTTCTGTGGCGACCACAGGGGCTCTTCCCGGAAAAACTGGTCGTGTCGCAATCGGCGCGATCCAAAAATGAACAATAGGGAGTTACGGAATGAACGGACTTAAGACTTCGGCCCTTGCACTGGGCCTTGCTGCGGGCTTTGCCAGCTTTGGCACCGATGCCGCGGCACAAGACTGCACAACCAAGATCGGCGCTGTGCTGCCCA
>JANSYF010000027.1 GCA_024742575.1 Paracoccaceae bacterium
CATCGCTCGAAGATCGCCCGCCGACACGTCTTTCCGTGTGATTTCAACTGCCATCAAAGCCTCCATCGTTTGAAGACAGTGATTCAGATTTTTCTGCAGAAGGGAATCCTCTGCGAGTCAAACAATCAGGCCGTTGGTATTAATGGGTGTACTGCCTAGTCTAGGTCAGTCGCAGGAGGCGGGTTTATGGCGATTCTACTGGGTGTGGACACCGGCGGTACGTACACCGACGCCGTTCTGATGCGCGACGAAGACTCGGTGATTGCCAGTGCCAAGGCGCTGACGACGCGGCAGGATCTGGCCATCGGTGTGCGTGAGGCGGTGAAGGCGGTGCTTGCGGAGTCGTTAGTGTCTCCGGGTGACATTGCTTTGGCGTCGCTGTCGACGACTTTGGCGACGAATGCGCTTGTCGAAGGGCAGGGTGCGCGTGTGGCGTTGATCTATATCGGGTTTTCCGAACGGGATCTTGCGGCGCAGGGGCTGGCCGAGGCTTTGGCGGGCGACCCAGTGCTGGTGACCGCTGGTGGACACAATCATAGTGGGGTTGAGGTTGCGCCTTTGGACGTGGCGTTGATCGCTGACTGGGCGGCAGCGCAAGACGTTTCAGCCTTTGCCATTGCGGCGCAGTTTGGTACCCGGAATCCGGAACATGAGGTGGCGGCACGCGAAGCTGTGCGTAGGGCGACCGGGCGGCCTGTTACATGTTCACATGAATTGTCGGCCAAACTGGGGGGGCCGAAGCGGGCACTGACGGCAGTGCTGAATGCGCGGCTGATCGGGTTGACACATCGTCTTATCGGGCGGGCCGAGGGCGCGTTACGCGAGTTGGGGATTGATGCGCCACTCATGGTGGTGCGTGGTGATGGGGCGCTGATGTCGGCGGCGCAAGCGCAGGAGCGGCCGATCGAGACCATTCTGAGCGGGCCTGCCGCCTCTATCGTCGGCGCGCGCTGGTTGACCGGGGCGGATCAGGCGCTTGTGTCGGATATCGGTGGCACGACAACCGACATCGCCGTGCTGCGCAATGGACAGCCAGTGATCGACCCGGACGGTGCGCGCGTTGGGCCGCATCGCACCATGGTCGAAGCGGTGGCGATGCGCACCCATGGGTTGGGTGGTGACAGCGAGGTGCATTTAACCAGTCAGGGTTTGACGGGTGGTGTGACCCTTGGGCCGCGCCGTGTGCTGCCGGTGGCCTTGGTGGCGCAGGACGCGCCCGAAGTGGTGCACAAGGCGCTAGACGAGCAGATGAACCGCCCAGTTCCCGGCGAATACGATGCGCGGTTTGTACGTAGGGTCGAGGGGCAGGATGGTGTGAGCTTGCCAGAACGCGCGCAGGCGGTGCTTGATCGGATCACCGTTGCGCCGAAGCCCTTGGGTTCTGTTGTTCGGACGCGGCTTGAAGCACAGTCGTTACGACTTTTGGTGTCGCGCGGGTTGGTGCAGTTGGCTGGGCCGACGCCGACAGATGCGCTGCACGTGCTGGGGCGGTTCACCCATTGGGATGCGACCGCGTCGGAAAAGGCGCTGGCCCTGTTGGCGCGCAACCGCGCCGGATCGGGGGAACGGCATGCCCAAAATCCGCAAGAGATGGCCCAGCAGATTGTTGATGCGCTGACCCGCGCGACCAGCACCGTGCTTTTGGAGGCGGCGTTTGCCGAGGATGGGATGGATGATCCCTCTGCGCTTGCCATCCATCCGCTGATGGAGCGCGGGTTGCGACAGATGCCGGGATTGGTGCGCCTGACCGCTGGGCTGGGTGTGCCGGTGGTAGGTTTGGGTGCGTCTGCGCAGACGACCTATCCGGCGGTTGGGCAGTTTTTGAATGCCGAGATGCTGCTGCCGGAACATGGCGATGTGGCCAATGCGATCGGTGCGGTGACAGGGCGTATTCGGATGCTGCGCGAAGGTTTGGTCAGCAGCCCATCCGAGGGGTTGTTCCGGGCACATCTGCCAGACGCACCGCAGGACTTTAGAGATTCCAATGCTGCGATTGCAATGCTGGAGGCAACTTTGATTGCGGCGGCGACTGAAGATGCCGAAGCGGCAGGTGCGGCATCTGTGCATGTGCAGGTCTGGCGAGAGGTCAAACGGGCCGAGATCGAAGCCCGCGAGATGTTTGTAGAGGCACGGATCGTGGTCGAAGCCACAGGTCGGCCCCGGATTACTGCTCACGCGGGCGAGACCGGGCTGTAACAAGGGTTGGACTTACGGTTGCGCGCGCCATTTATAGTGTCCAGACGTCGAATGGAGGTGCCCTATGGCCAAGTACGAAAAGAACCCGGACGTGATCGCAACGCTGTCGCCGGAGCAGTTCTACGTCACGCAGGAAAGCGGGACAGAGCGACCGGGCACTGGCGCGTATCTCGACAACAAGGAACCCGGCATCTACGTTGATATCGTGAGCGGTGAGCCGTTGTTTGCAAGTGCGGACAAGTACGAGTCGGGCTGTGGTTGGCCCAGCTTTACCAAGCCGATCGAAACCGCGCATATCAATGAATTGCGCGATATGTCCCACGGGATGATCCGCACCGAGGTGCGTTCGGCCCATGGTGACAGCCATCTGGGTCACGTGTTTCCGGATGGTCCGCAAGACCGGGGCGGTTTGCGGTATTGCATCAATTCCGCCAGCCTGCGGTTCATCCATCGTGATGACATGGCAGCCGAAGGCTATGGCGCTTATCTGGATCAAGTGGAGGATGTGGTATGACTGAACGTGCAGTACTGGCCGGTGGCTGTTTCTGGGGGATGCAGGATCTGATTCGTAAACTGCCCGGCGTTCTGGAAACCCGCGTCGGCTATACGGGTGGGGATGTTTCCAACGCGACCTATCGCAATCACGGCACCCATGCCGAGGGGATTGAGATCATTTTCGATCCGTCGGTTATTTCGTATCGCAAGCTTCTGGAGTTTTTCTTTCAAATCCACGATCCCACCACGCCGAACCGGCAGGGCAATGACCGCGGTCTCAGCTACCGCTCGGCGATCTACTATGTAGATGAGGCGCAGAAAGACTGTGCTGTCGATACAATTGCCGATGTGAATGCCAGCGGCATCTGGCCGGGAAGGGTTGTGACAGAGGTCGAACCTGTAGGTGATTTCTGGGAAGCGGAGGCCGAGCATCAGGATTACCTTGAACGGTTCCCAAACGGCTATACCTGCCATTTCCCACGCGCGGATTGGGTGTTGCCCAAGCGGGACGCGGCCGAGTAAGTGACGCCCTGAGACTTGGAGCGGACCGGGTTTTGTGCCGGTCCGCGCCTTTCTATGATTAGGAGTTCGCCTTAGCGACGACCAATTGCGGCACTCCGTCCGATGTTTTTCGATGGCTCTGTCCGTCCTCACCAAGCGTGCCGCGAATGCGGTGACGCCAGTTTGAAAAACTTTCGAACCTGACCGTATCAATAGGGTTATCAAGTTTGATCTCAATCTGGCGAAGATGTGCCGGACCTGACAGGGCGATGATGTTGCCTTTGAACACTTGCCCGAGATATTGACCCGACACGTGGTCGCCTAGTGCGAGTTCGGTTGGCGCGTTTCTTTGAGTCAACCGCGCATTCAGGGTATTCCAATCGCGTGCCCCATGCTGTCGTGCGATCAGCTCAAGTGCTTGTGCATGGTTCACGATTGTACCAGTCGCTTGCAGCGCTTGCCGCAGCGCTTTGGCCTGAGTTTTTGCGGTTTCAATAGAGAGATGTGTCATAACACCTCCGGTTTGGTCTTGGTTGCTTGATTGCCCCATGGTGGGGTCACATTTTGTGTGATGGCGTGTCGATCTGACATTGCTCACGTCTCCAGAGAGGCATTTCGGATGGGGAGGGAGCCTGCGTTGCCCACCTGCGAAATGCTTCGAGGGTGAGAAGGTCTTTTAATTCCGAACTTCACCGTGACTTGCGTCTGCAGGCGGCAGGTGTCCGGCACCTGAAGACGCTCGTACACCTTTGGCAATGGCTAGGCAACTGCATGCATAGGTCAAGAGGTAGACAGGTGTGTTCAGGCTTTCTTGCCACCGATCTTTGGCTCGGTCCCCGCCTTGAGACGCGCAAGGTTTTCGCGGTGTCGCCAGATGATCAGTAGTGCAAGGATCAACGTTAGGAAAAACACCTGTCCCTGACCGATCAAGAGACACCATAGTGTTGACCATGATGCCGCGACCAGCGCCGACAGGCTGGAAATCCGGCTGATGACCGCAGTGGCAAGCCATGTGGCACAGGCCAGAAGGCCAACTGGCCAGGCAAGGGCGAGCATCAGACCAAGAAAGGTTGCGACTCCTTTGCCGCCCTTGAAACCTAGCCAGATTGGGAAGCAATGGCCAAGAAAGGCCGCCAGTGCCGCGATCTGTGCAGCACCTTCTCCGGCGAACTCCCGTGCCAGCAAAACCGCCACCGCGCCTTTGGCCCCGTCCAGCAAGAGTGTGGCGGCAGCAGCCCCCTTATTTCCAGTGCGCAGCACGTTGGTTGCGCCGATATTGCCTGACCCGATTTCGCGGAGGTTTCCGAGGCCCATGGTTTTGGTCAGCAGCAGTCCAAACGGAATGGAGCCAAGCAGGTAGCCGACCACTGCCCAAAGGGCATAGAGTGCGAGGCCTGTCTCAAGCGTTGGCATCAGGTGCTCCGGTAGACCGAGGTTCCGCTGACAAAGGTTTCCAGAACCTTACCCTGCAAGCGCGCGCCGTCAAAGGGCGTGTTTTTCGACTTGGACAGCAGTTTGAAGCGATCAAGAACTATAGGTTTGTCGGGGTCGAAAAGAACCAGATCGGCAGGCGCACCTTTGGTCAGACGCCCGCACTCAAGGCCCATCCGTTTCGCCGGGTTCAGCGACAGCGCGCGGAACAGCGTCGGCAGATCCAGATCGCCGGAATGATAGAGGCGCATCAGCACCGGTAGCATGGTTTCCAGACCCACGGCACCGCTGGCCGCTTCCTCGAAAGGTAGTCGTTTGCTTTCCTCGTCCTGCGGCGTGTGGAACGATCCGATCACGTCGATCAGGCCGGATTTCACCGCCTCGACGACCGCCTGTCGGTCATCTTCGGCCCGTAGTGGCGGCTTGACCTTGAAGAAGGTGCGGTAGTCGGCAACGTCGTATTCATTGAGCGTCAGGTGGTGCATCGACACGCCAGCTGTCACGTCGAACCCGTTGCGTTTGGCCCGTTCCAGTGCGGGCAGGGCGCGGGTCGTGGTGATTTGGTCAGCGTGATAGCGCACGCCAGTCATTTCGACCATCGCTATATCCCGGTCCAGCCCCATGCGTTCCGCCATTGGCGTGACGCTGGGCAGGCCGCGCAGGGATGCGAATTTGCCTGACGTGGTGGCAGCACCTGCCGACAGGTTGGGTTCCTGCGGATGACCGACGATCAATGCACCCAATGCGCGGGCATAGGTCATCGCGCGGCTAAGCACTTTGGTGTCGCGCACAACGCGGTCACAATCGGTAAAGGCAACTGCCCCGGCATCCATCAGGAACCCGATCTCGGTCATCTCGCGTCCATCACGACCCTTTGTCAGTGCGGCCATCGGCAGGACGTGCACAGGCGCCGCCTCGTTCGCGCGGCGGCGCACAAATTCCAGTGTTTCGGGTGTGTCGATGGCGGGTGTGGTGTCGGGACGGGTGACGATGGTGGTCACTCCACCCGCTGCAGCCGCCTGACCCGCCGAGCCATAGCTTTCCTTGTGCCGTTCGCCGGGTTCGCAAATCTTGACGCCGATATCGACAATGCCGGGTGCAAGGTACTTCCCACCTGCGTCGCGGCGGTTTTCGGAGGGAACGTTGTCTGTGCTGATTTCGGGTGTCGGTGTGTCGAACACTTCGGCGATCACGCCATTGCGGATCAGGACAGCCCCCAACGTGACCTCGGACGCCTCTGGATCGACGAGGCGGGCATTGGTGATGAGAATGGTCATGTCACGCCGCCTGTTTCTGACGCGCTGCGTTGATCTGCTCGATCACCGCTTTCGTGTCTGGCTGGTATTTGATGAGGTGTTTGTTACCGGACTGGGTGATAATCTGTACCGATCCTGCAATCGTTCGCACCTTGGTGATTTCATCAAGTCGCGCCTTGCGTTCATATGGACCGGTTAGGCTGGTGCTGTTCATCGTCCAAACCTCGTCCATAACCTCGTCCGCCATGTACCATCCGCGCAAGGCAACGGCAGCGAATCCACCAACTGCGCCGGTCCAGATATGCGGATTGTCGAGCAACCAGAGGATCAACATCCCTGCTGCCATCGCAAACGCCGTCATCACGGCATGGGCGCGGATATAGGTTGCCATATCAGGTTTGAATTCGATCATAAGAACTTTCGGCGGTACTTAATTAAGCATGAAACGGGCGACGATGATCGCAAGCGGGATCAGGACAAACAGGCCGACAACGACCCACAAACCTATGTTCGATTTGGGGCTGCTGCCGCCGGAAACGGTGCCGACAACGCCTTTGGCCGAATTCGTGCGGATTGGCGCGGCGGTTGTCGCGGTTTTAGGTTCATTGAACGTGCCGATCCAGCGCAGCGGGTTCGAGATCGTCAGGTCTTGTTCTGTGTGGTCAAACGCCTGCGACGGCAGCACAAGCGCAAATCCCGTTAATGCATCCAGCCGCGACCGCATCGCCTGAAAATCTTTACCTGTCACGTCATGTGCATTGATCAGGTATTGCGACAGGGACATATCGCCAAGATCGCGGATGTCGATAACCTCGACAAATGCGGATCGCAGGATTTTTGCCCCAAGCGCATATTGCAAAGGCCATTCGCCTGTCCCGGCTTGCGTCGTGAACCGTTCGACGGCTTCGCGTGGCAAGTCGATGTGAAACACCCGCACCACGCCGCGTTCGCTGCTTTTGATGTGCATGCTTGTGTTCACACCATCACGCTTTCGGTTTGCGCCTCGCGTCTTTCGCGAAGTGATCGTGCCAAGAGGTCCATGGCGGCCATACGCACGGCCACACCCATTTCCACCTGTTCCTGAATGACCGACCGATTGATGTCGTCGGCCAGTGTGCCGTCGATCTCGACCCCACGGTTCATCGGGCCCGGATGCATGATGATTGCATCTTCCTTGGCATGACTCAGCTTTTCTGCATCCAAGCCATAGCGGTGGTAGTATTCCCGTTCGGACGGGATGAACCCCCCATCCATCCGTTCTTTTTGCAGCCGGAGCATCATGACGACATCAACGTCCTTGAGTCCCTCGCGCATATCCTCGAACACTTCGACCCCGAACTCGCCGATCCCCGATGGCATCAGCGTCGGTGGACCAACAAGGCGTACGCGGTTTTCCATCTTGCCCAGCAGCAGGATGTTCGACCGTGCGACGCGGCTGTGAGAGATGTCGCCGCAGATGGCGATCGAAAGTCGGTGCAGACGACCCTTGGCGCGACGGATGGTCAGCGCGTCAAGCAACGCCTGTGTCGGATGTTCGTGCTTCCCATCACCAGCGTTCAGAACCGCGCAGTTCACCTTTTGCGACAGCAGGTCTACCGCGCCCGAGTGTGGGTGACGCACGACCAAAAGATCGGGATGCATCGCGTTCAGCGTAAGGGCAGTGTCGATCAGGGTCTCGCCCTTCTTCACCGACGACGCTTGCATCGCCATGTTCATCACATCCGCCCCCAGACGCTTGCCTGCCAGTTCGAAACTGGCCTGCGTCCGGGTAGAGTTTTCAAAGAACATGTTGATCTGCGTCATGCCCGCCAAAACATCGGTGCTGGGCGTTCTTTTGCGGTTTCTGTCGGCATATTGATCCGACAGATCCAGCAGGGTGGTGATTTCGTCAGGGCGGAGGGGTTCGATCCCAAGCAGGTGTCGTTGATCGAAACGCATCATCAAGCCTTTTCGGAGTGGTCGGCTGCTTATAGAAACTGCACCGTCGCGCGGCAAGTCCGTGTTCCCTTTTGCGCGACACAATGCCGGGATAGAGTGCCTTATGGATTCGCAAATCGACTGGCACGCGGCGCGCGCTGCCCTTGAATGGCAGCTTGAGATGGGTGTGACCGAGACAATCTCGGAAACGCCCATCAATCGCTTTGAACAGGTGGCACCGCCGCCGAAAGCGGGTGTTGGACCCGGCGTCGCTGCACCTGCTGTTCCCGTTCATGCGGTGCCAGAAATCGATCCAGTCGCCGACGCAGAAGCAGCCGCACGCGCGGCGCCCGACCTTGCGGCGTTGCAGGCTGCCATGGCGGATTACCCACATTGCGAATTGCGCAAAGGCGCGCGGAATCTTGTGTTCTGTGACGGTGTAGCCGGGGCGCGGGTGATGATCATCGGCGAAGCACCGGGGCGCGATGAGGACCGGATCGGTAAGCCCTTTGTCGGCCGCGCCGGGCAATTGCTGGACAAGATGTTGGCCGCCATCAATCTGGGCCGCGACCGCGAGGGCGCGCAGGCGGTCTACATCACCAATGTCTTGCCGTGGCGCCCACCGCAGAACCGCGATCCCAAACCCGATGAAATGGCAATGATGCTGCCGTTCCTGAAACGCCACATCGCGTTGGCGAAACCCGATGTTTTGGTCGTGATGGGCAATATCTCGTGTCAGGCGCTGCTGGGCAAACGCGGCATCACCCGCCTGCGCGGCCAATGGGCCGAGGCCGAAGGTCTGCCCGTGATCCCGATGTTTCATCCTGCCTACCTGCTGCGCAATCCTGCTGCCAAACGCGAGGCGTGGGCAGATCTTCTTGACCTCAACGCGCGCCTTTCCAAGAAAGCCTGATCCATGAGCCGTATCGACGAAAACAAAGATTTTCTGCCAATCCGCATCGCCGTGCTGACGGTAAGCGATACGCGGTCGCTGGATGAGGATCGTTCAGGCGACACGTTGGTCGGGCGCATCGAAAGCGCTGGGCATATCGTGGCAGACCGCAAGATTATTCAGGACGAACGCGACCAGATCGCAGCACAGCTTTGCGCGTGGTGCGATCAGCCCGATATCGACGTGGTGATTTCCACCGGTGGCACAGGTTTGACCGGGCGTGATGTGACGGTCGAAGCGCACCGCGATGTCTATGAGAAAGAGATCGACGCGTTTGGCACCGTCTTTACCATGGTTTCGTTCCAAAAGATTGGCACCAGCGCCATTCAAAGCCGTGCAACGGGCGGTGTGCGCAATGGAACCTACCTATTCGCGCTGCCCGGAAGCCCCGGTGCCTGCAAGGATGCATGGGATGAAATTCTGAGCCTGCAACTCGATTACAGACACCGTCCCTGTAACTTTGTCGAGATTTTACCGCGATTGGACGAACATCTGCGACGGAAATAGCATTACTCTTCGTGTAACGAAGAGACGTGTTATTGGAAAACATGCAATTCTGGCTATCTGATGGGCAGGACTGTTGATGGGGATTGTCGCACATGCGGTTTTTACGCCGTAGCCTGACCGGGCTTTTTCTACTTTCTCTGACGCTTGGGCTCTTGGCGTATGCCGGGGTCCAGGTGCGCGATGCGGTGCAAGAGCGGATGGCACAGGAACCACGCAGCTTCCCGCAGCGGGAACGTGTGTTTGCCGTCAATATCGTGGCAGCGAATTTCGAAACCGTCACCCCGGTCCTGACCGCTTTTGGGCAAATCGAAAGTGTGCGGACACTGGAACTGCGCACGGCGGCGGGTGGGCGCGTGATCGAGATCGCGCCTGAATTCGTCGAAGGCGGCACGGTGACCGCAGGCCAGATGTTGGTGCGGATCGATCCAACCGATGCTGAGTCGGTTTTGCAGCGGGTGCAAAGCGATATTCTTGATGCTGAGGCCGAACAGCGCGAGGCAGAACGCGCCATCATCCTCGCGCGCGATGAATTGCTCGCCGCCGAGGAACAGGCCACGTTGCGCGAACGTGCGTATCAGCGGCAGGTCGATTTGCAGGATCGCGGGGTTGGGACTGCCGCCGCTGTTGAAGTCGCGGAATTGGCGGCAGCGCAGGCGCGACAGGCAGTGTTGTCCCGTCGGCAGGCCGTGGCACAGGCACAAGCCCGGATTGACCAGGCGACCACACGCCTGTCCCGTGCCGTGATCGCTGAAGCGGAAGCGCAACGACGCTTGGACGATACGCTGATCACAGCAGATTTTACTGGCACGCTTGCGGATGTGTCGGTCGTGCAAGGGCGGCTGGTGTCGTCGAACGAGCAAGTCGCCAGATTGATTGACGCCGACGCACTCGAAGTGGCGTTCCGTGTGTCGACGCAGCAATTTGCCCGACTTCTTGATGACAACGGTGCCCTGACCAAAACAGATGTGACCGTGGTGCTGGACGTGTTCGGCACGAATTTGACTGCAAAAGGCACACTTAGTCGCGCAGGTGCGGCAGTCGGCGATGGCCAGACCGGGCGACAATTGTTCGCCACGCTGGACAGCGCACCGGGGTTCCGCCCGGGCGATTTCGTCACCGTACAGATTGCAGAACCCCCGTTGGAAAACGTAGCGAGACTTCCCGCCTCTGCATTGAACGCAGCTAACGAAGTGCTGGTGATAGCTGAGGAAGAGCGGCTTGAGGTTGTTCCCGTCACCCTGCTGCGCCGACAGGGTGATGACGTTCTGGTCCGCGCGCGCGGCTTGCAGGGTCGCGAGGTTGTCGCAGAACGCACACCGCTCTTGGGTGCAGGCATCAAGGTGCGTCCGCTGCGTGACATCGGTCAGGCCGCACCCGTAGAACCCGAAATGGTCGAGCTCACCGACGAACGCCGCGCCCGACTCACTGCTTTTGTGCAAGCGAATACGCGAATGCCGGAAGAGGCCCGTCAACGTATTCTGCAACAGCTTTCTCAAGGGTCGGTTCCCGCGCAGGTGGTCGAACGCATCGAATCCCGGATGGGGGGCTAAGCCATGGTGCGCACTTTGTCTGGCAAAGCCGGGGGCATCCTAAGCTATTTCGTGCGTCACCGGACGATTGCGAATCTTCTTCTGATCCTACTGCTTGCGGCGGGGGCGTTTTCAATTCCGAACATGCGGGCGCAGTTCTTTCCGGATGTGATCGTCGATGATGTCGACGTGTCTGTCGTCTGGGATGGGGCCGGGGCCGAAGACGTGGACCGAGGTATCATACAGGTGCTTGAACCTGCGGTGCTGTCTGTCGAAGGGGTGGAAAGCTCTGAGGCGTCTTCGCGAGAGGGCCGGGCGAGCATCCGTCTGGAATTTGAACCCGGTTGGGACATGTCTCGCGCGGCTGATGATGTCAAAACTGCCGTTGACGCTGTCTCGACATTGCCCGCTGATGCGGAAGACCCGGTCATTCGTCGTGGCGGCTGGCGCGACCGGGTGACAGATTTGGTCATCACTGGCCCTGTTGGTGTTGATCAGCTGGCACGCTTTTCCGACGAATTGACGGCGCGCCTGTTTGCCGAAGGCGTAACACGCACCACGATTCGTGGCTTGTCTGCCCCCCGCACCGTGATCGAAGTGCCATCGGCCAATCTGATCGCTTTCGACATTTCAATGCGCCAGATTTCCGACGCCATCGCGCAAGAGGTTGATGCCGATCCGGCAGGGGATGTGGGCAACGCCAACACCCGTGTGCGAACCGGTGTGGAAAAGCGCAGCGCAGAACAGATCGCGGACATCGTGTTGCGGTCAAATCCGGACGGCTCCAGCCTGACCGTTGGCGATGTTGCGACGATCGTCATCGAAGGGATCGACCGTGAACGCAGCTATTTCGTCGGTGAAAACCCTGCCATTTCGATACGCGTTGACCGAAGCGATCAGGGCGATGCTATTGCGATTCAGCGCTCGGTCGAAGAGGTGGCTGCCGAGTTTGAAGCCTCTTTGCCCGACGGTGTCACAGTTGATCTAATTCGCACCCGTGCCGAGGCGATCTCGGGTCGTCTGGATATTCTTCTCGACAATGGTCTGACCGGCCTCGCCTTGGTGGTCATGCTGCTATTTCTGTTCCTGAATGCCCGCACAGCATTCTGGGTTGCTGCGGGTATCCCTGCCGCGATGATGGCGGCAATTGCACTGATGTATGCGGCGGGAATCACGATCAATATGATCTCGCTTTTCGCTTTGATCATCACTCTGGGCATAGTCGTGGATGATGCGATCGTCGTGGGCGAACATGCCGACCATCTGGCGCGTTCTGGGCTGCCTCCGGTCGAGGCGGCGGAACGTGCGGCGCAGCGTATGGCGCTGCCGGTTTTCGCCGCAACGCTAACCACGATCATTGCGTTTTTTGGCCTTGTCGCCATCGGAGGGCGTTTTGGCGATCTGATTGCCGATATCCCCTTCACCGTGATTGCAGTTTTGGCGGCATCCTTGGTCGAATGTTTCCTCATTCTGCCAAACCATATGGCGCATGCGATTGCCCATAGTGCCAAGGAACACTGGTACGATGTTCCATCTCGTGTCGTGAACCGGGGCTTCCGCTGGATGCGCGAGACCCTGTTTCGCCCCTTCATGGCACTGGTCATTCAGGCGCGCTATGCGGTCTTGGCTGGCGCGGTCGTATTGCTGGCTTCGCAGGCGGCATTGTTTATTCGCGGGGACGTTCAGTGGCGGTTCTTTAATTCGCCGGAACAAAGCTCTGTCACGGGAAATTTCGCCATGGCACCGGGTGCCACCCGCGAAGACACGTTCGAGATGATGCGCATCTTCCAGAAATCGGTAGATGAGGTTGCGAAGACATTTGAAGAGCGGCATGGCGTTAATCCGATCGATTATGTCATCGCCGAAGTTGGGGGCAATGCCGGGCGTGGGATTGCCGGTTCTGACACGAAAGATGCTGATCAACTGGGTGGCATTTCCATCGAACTGATTGATGCCGATCTGCGCCCATTCTCGAGCCGTGCCTTCGTTAGTGAACTGCAAGACGCTGTTCCGCGCCATCCTTTGGTCGAAACCATCAGTTTCCGCAGTTGGGGCAGCGGCCCTCAAAGTGACGCGCTGGATGTGCAATTCTACGGGGCCACCGCTGACACCCTGAAGGCGGCGTCTGAAGATTTGAAGAACGCGCTGCTGCAATATCCGGAAGTCTCTGCAGTCGAAGATAACCTGGCCTATGACAAGGAAGAGTTGATCCTTGAACTTACACCCCAGGGCCAAGCGCTAGGCTTTACCATCGATGGGCTGGGCAGCGTTTTGCGCGCCCGTTTAGGGGGTATCGAAGCGGCGACATACCCTGACGGTCCTCGCAGCGCACAAATCCGCGTTGAACTGCCCAGTGACGAATTGACGGCGGACTTTTTGGAACGCACGCAAATGCGCACGCCGGAAGGGGCTTATGTGCAGCTTGCTGATATCGTTAGCGTTGAACGCCGCACCGGTTTTTCCACGGTCCGTCGCGAAAACGGCATTCGCCTGATTTCTGTGACGGGGGATATTTCAGAGGATGATCCCGCGCGCGCCAATGAGATCATGCTGGCACTTGAGACCGAGATCCTTCCGACCATCGCCAGTGAACGCCAAGTAGAGTATCGCCTTTCCGGGCTAAGCGAACAGGAAGGCGATTTCTTAAACGATGCACGCACTGGCCTGATCCTGGCGCTGCTTGCGATTTACCTTGTTTTGTCGTGGGTCTTTGCCAGTTGGACCCGACCACTTGTGGTCATGTCCGTGATACCGTTTGGACTGGTTGGGACGATCTATGGCCATTTTGTTTGGGATGTCCCGCTCAGCATGTTCACCGTGGTGGGTCTTTTGGGCATGACGGGGATCATCATCAACGACTCCATCGTTTTGGTAACCACGATTGATGAAAAGGCGCAGGATCGTGGCTTGATCCCGTCAATCATCGACGGCGCGGCGGACCGTCTCCGCCCGGTTTTCCTAACGACGGCAACGACGGTTTTGGGTCTTGTCCCTCTGCTTTACGAACAGTCCAGTCAGGCACAGTTCCTGAAGCCGACGGTGATCACATTGGTATATGGTCTGGGCTTTGGGATGTTTCTTGTTCTTTTGATCGTGCCGTCGCTGATCGCAATCCAGAATGATCTGGGTCGTCTGACGCAGACAGCCCGGCGTGGATTGCGCTTCCGTCAAGGGGGCATCCGGGCTGCTTTGGCAGTGGCGACGGCGATGATCATCGCGTGGCTTGCCGCGACGATGGGTGCATTCGCAGTCACTGGCACATTGCCCCAACTCTTGCAGAATGTATTGGCAGATACGCCTTTTGCCGGCGATACCACGCTCGGAATGAGCCTTGGTTTGTTCATCGCGGGCGCAGCGGTGATCTGCTTTGCGTTATACCTTCTGTCGGCGTTGGTTCTGTCGGTTATTCGGTTGCGACGCACGGCCTGACGTTCAGGGCGTACAGCCCTGAATATCGACCGCACGGGCGTCTCCGATCACGGTAAAGCGTAGGTCTGATCGATTCAGAGCAAAGCTGCCACCTTCGACGTGCACAAGCCGCGTACTGGCGTGAAGTGTGCCGTCGTTGCGATGGCTGTCCGGTTCTGCCACCCAAACGTGCGGATTGCCCGCTTCGACAACCACATATTCCGTGCCTCCGGCCGGGGGCATGTCAATGCTGGCATGCAGGATCAAACCACCGTCAGCAGCTGGTTCGATGTTGCAAACAACTGACTGAACGCCTGCCTCGCGCGCCGAATAGGGGCGGTCGGCCAATGCAGCCGCAATCATCGGATCTGGGCGTGTCACATTTGGGGGTAGGGTCGCGTTGAAGGATAGGTTTGCGGGTATGCAAATATCCTTGCAGATGCCGATCTGCATCTCGCCGGCCAAAAGCATATCTGCGCCGCCATTCTGCGCTGTAAGATGCAAAGGGATCACCAATTCCGTCTGATACCCGACTGACCGCATGCCTTGCTCGAAGAATACCACAGGTGTCGGCCAGTTGGTCGAAACGGCATGAATGTTCCGTGATCCCGCCCAATCGAATTGTGGCGGAATGCCAACATCGCCGGGCGCGCGCCAATAGGTCTTCCACCCTGGTTCCAGAACGATGTGCAGCGCCGCCATGTGGGTGCCATCGGCCATCCGCCAACCCGGCCGCAATTCGACCAGCGAAAGACCGGTGGTGTCAGAGGCAGGTGCTATTGTTGGAGCGACCGTCGCAAGCGCGAGGACCAGAGAAGCGATTAGGGTACGTATATGCATCATCCTCAAGCAGATGGCGGTTTTCTGCCGCGATGAAAAGTCACAAACGGGCGATCCGCCGTGTGATCTGCGGAGGTGTGGACTTGCAACCCCCTGCGACGCTGTCCATGTTCAAGATGTGACAGACGCTGACGCCATCACCGACCTGACAGGTCAAATGCTGATTGCGATGCCGGGGATGCCTGATCCCCGCTTCGATCACAGCCTGATTTACCTTTGCGCACATTCGTCGGATGGGGCCATGGGATTGATCGTGAACAAGCCATCCGCCGAGATGAATTTTGAAACCCTGATTGACCAATTGCCGATCGACAATACGGGTGACCTCAAAGGGATACGCGTCCATTTCGGTGGCCCAGTCGAAGTGGGTCGGGGCTTTGTTTTGCATTCGCCAGATTTTCAATCCGACATGACGACCTTGCAGGTCGATGACGCCTTCGCGATGACTGCGACGCTGGATGTTCTGGAGAGCATCGCGCAGGGCACAGGTCCGGAAAAGCGATTGATCGTTCTGGGATATGCCGGTTGGGGACCGGGGCAGCTTGAGCGGGAGATTGCACAAAACGGCTGGTTGGTCTGCGATGCCCGGAGTGATCTGGTGTTTGACACCCATGATGGAGATAAGTGGGCTGCTGCTTTGGGCAGTCTTGGCATTTCGCCGTTGGCGCTGTCTTCGGAGGGAGGACGCGCCTGAGAGGCGCGTACCGAGGCGAAACATCCGGAAGGGGCGCTGCCCCTCGCCCCGGACTATGTCCGGGTCTCACCCCGAGGTATTTGAAAAACGAAGAAGTTCAGGACCGCGTCTGAAACACCCACGCGCCCGCGTCGTTCAGTTGGCGGCTGGCCCGCCCTTCGTGCCAGAGGTGCTGGCAATGGGCCATCGCCTCGACCAGTGCCAAGCCGTATTCACCGTCGCCAATGGTTCGTTTGAAGAGCGGCGCAAAGCAGTCGCCTGCGGATTTGGGTGTGTCAAGATGTGCCTCAAGCCGTCGCAACGCGCCGTGGTGGTTTTCGATCAGCTGGTGCAGGCGCAAAGGCAGACCCGTGAAGGGAAGCTTGTGTCCCCCAAGGACCAGATGATCCTCGCGTGCGATGGTGGACAGGCGTTCACAGGATTCGAGCCAGTCTGCGACCGGGTCCGCTTCGGGCTCGGTGGCGTAGACGCCGATATTCGAACTGATCGACGGCAGGATCTGATCGCCCGCAAGGATCAGAGAGTCATCGCGCGACCAGAAAGTGGCATGCTCTGGCGCGTGTCCGTTGCCGATTTGGATGTCCCACGTCCGCCCACCAGCGGTGATCGTGTCACCCTGCTGGATGCAGGTGTAGCCCAACGGAAGCGGAGACACGCAGTCGGCAAAGTTGAAGGGCCGATCGGTGCGCCGTTTTTCAAGGATCTCCGGCGCCATCCCGCAGCGTTTCCAGAAGGTCAGGGTTTCCGGGCTGGGTGCGGCCTGTTCGTCCAACGTCAGCATCCGCGCCATCAGCCATGCGGTGCGGGTGGTTATCAGATCGGCGCCATGTTCGGATTTCAGCCAACCCGCCATGCCAACATGGTCGGGATGGTGATGTGTGACGATCACCCGGGTGATCGGCTTGCCCTTGAGTGGCCCGTCCATCAGCTGCGCCCAAAGCGCCTTGCCCCGTTTCGACGCAAAGCCTGTGTCGACAATCGTCCAGCTGTCGCCATCGTCCAGCGCATAGACATTGACGTGGTCCAGCTTCATCGGGAGCGGCAGGCGGATCCACAGAACACCTTCAGCGACTTCGATGGCGTCGCCCTCGTCTGGTGGTGTGTCCCACGGGTAGCGGATTCCGACGCTGCTCCGATCCTTCATGCGGCCAGATCGTCCATGTTTAAGGCGTAAAGGTCGTCCGCACCTTGCCGCGCGTGGGTCAGAAAGCCGACATGTTCTGGCAACAGGCGGCGGATATAGAACACCGCCAGACGTTCATGCTTGCCGCCCCGATCCGCGCGTGCCGCACGCAGGTGGAAATGCGCGCCCAGCACGCGGGCGAAGCCGCGCAGATACGGAACAGAGCCAGCAAAGCGGTCCTGCGCGCCATGGGCGACCATCCATTCGGTGGTTTCCCGCAGGGTTTCGCAGGCTTGCCAAACAGCCTCGGCCAGATCCGGCAGATCGGCTCGGGCCGCTTCGGCATCGGCCTCCATCTCGTCAAGCAGGCGATACGCGGCCTCACCGCCATCCATCAGCTTGCGACCAACAAGGTCCATCGACTGGATGCCGTTGGTGCCTTCATAGATCGCGGTCACCCGCACATCGCGCGAATATTGTGCCGCGCCGGTTTCTTCGATGAATCCCATACCGCCATGCACCTGCACGCCCAATTCCGCAACGTCAATCCCCGTATCGGTTCCGAACGCCTTGGTGATTGGCGTCAACAGCGCCGCACGTGTTGCCCAATCTGGGTTTCCGGTCGCGGTTTCCATGTCGATCGCCACGGCATTGGCCAGCGCGATCGCGCGGGCGGCAAAGGTGTCTGCACGCATCGTCGCGAGCATCCGCCGCACATCGGCATGGTCGGTGATGGAGTTGTTTTCGGTCCGGCCCTGTTTGCGACCCTCGGCATAGGCCAGTGCGTGCTGGAAAGCGCCTTCGGCCACGCCAATGCCCTGCACGCCAACGCCAAGGCGCGCGTTGTTCATCATGGTAAACATGGCCCGCATCCCGTCATTTTCTTCGCCGACCAGCCAACCTGTCGCGCCGTCATACTGCATCACGGCAGTGGGGCTGCCATGCAGGCCCATCTTGTGCTCAAGGCTTACCACCTTGAGGCTGTTGGCCACGCCGGGCACACCATTTTCATCAGGGATACGCTTGGGCACGAGGAACAGGCTGATCCCCTTGGTGCCGGGCACCGCGTCGGGCAGGCGGGCAAGGACAAGGTGGCAGATGTTTTCTGAAATATCGTTGTCACCCCACGAGATGTAGATCTTCTGCCCGGTGATCGCATAGGTGCCATCGCCCTTTGGCTCTGCCTTGGTGGTCAACGCGCCCACGTCGCTGCCCGCCTGCGGTTCGGTCAGGTTCATCGTGCCCATCCATTCGCCGGAAATCAGCTTGGGCAGATAAAGGTCCTTGAGCGTGTCACTTGCGTGATGTTCCAGCGCTTCGATCTGGCCTTGCGTCATCAATGGCGCTAGCTGGAGGGACAGGCACGCGGCGCTCATCATGTCGTTGACCGCCGTGGTCATCGTCATGGGAAGGCCCATGCCGCCATAGGTCGGGCTAGCGGCAATTGCGATCCAGCCGCCTTCGGCAATGGCGCGGTAGCCATCGGCATATCCCGGAGACGTGCGCACGATCCCGTTCTCAAGCCGCGCGGGGTGCAAATCACCAGCCCGCTGAAGCGGTGCCAACACCTCTTCACACAGCTTGCCCGCCTCGGTCAGGACTGCTTCGACCGTTTCAGGTGTGGCTTCGGCAAACCGCTCTGTCGCGGTAACCTGATCAAAACCTACGACGTGGTCGAACAGGAAACGGAATTCGGAAACAGGGGCGCGGTAGGGCATGTGCGGCATTCCTTGAACGTCAGGGCACTTGAGCAGCGGCTTGGCAATCGCAAGCCGTATCGGTAAGCATCATTGAGCTATTGATGTGACCCTGACGAATGCGGCCAACCCCATCAACAAAAACGCGGCGTCATAACCGATGAACACCTCCTCACCTGACCTTTTGCCCGATACTGACGCGGGTCACTCGACCGCAGCGGGTATTCTGCGGTCCGGAGGGTTGGTCGCCTTTCCAACGGAAACCGTATACGGGCTCGGTGCGGATGCGTGCGATGATCGCGCCGTGGCGCGAATCTTCGAGGCAAAGGGACGGCCAAGCTTCAATCCGCTGATCGTGCATTTTGCAGACCTCGACACCCTGAAGCAGCATGTTCACTGGACACCCGAGGCAGAGCTTTTGGCGCAGGCCTATTGGCCCGGTCCGTTGACTCTTGTTCTGCGCAAGCAGCCGGATAGCCCGATCTCTGAGCTTGTCTCAGCAGGGCTCGACACGATTGCGGTGCGCCTTCCTGCCCACGACTCAGCGCGTGCGATCTTGCGGGCGTTTGGTGGCGGCGTCGCTGCACCCTCGGCCAACAGGTCCGGTCAGATCAGCCCAACAACCGCGCAGCATGTGATCGACAGCCTTGGCGCGCGGGTCGCTGCCATTCTTGACGGTGGTCCCTGCAAGGTTGGTGTCGAATCGACCATTGTCGGACTGACTGACAAACCGGTTTTGCTGCGCCCGGGCGGGATAACTGAAAAGGAACTGGCACAGACCTTGGGTCGCCATCTTGCCGTGCGCCACAAGGCAGAGGCGATCTCTGCACCAGGACAGCTTATGTCGCACTATGCGCCTAACGCGCTGGTGCGCCTCAACGCCACCGAATGGAAACCGGGTGAAATACGCCTCGGATTCGGAGATGTAGATTGCGATCTGAACCTATCCAAAACCGAAGATTTGGTTGAGGCTGCGGCGCATCTTTTCGATTACCTGCACCGCCTCGACGCGATGGGAGGTGGTACGATTGCGGTTTCGCCGATCCCGCATGAAGGGCTGGGTATCGCGATAAACGACCGCCTCAGCCGCGCCGCGGCACCGCGCGAAGGATAACCCGAATGACAGAGCGGACAGACCAAAGCCGATTGCCCATCGGCCTGATTGCGCTTTTGTCTGCATGCAACTTTGTCATTGGAATGGGCGCCTTTGTCGTCATTGGCATGGTGCCTTTGCTGGTCGCCGATCTGCGGATCAGCACGGCAGCGGCCGGTGGCGCATTGACGGTCTACGCGCTGTCCTATGCGGTGCTGTCCCCGGTGTTGGTCTCTTTGACCGGGCGCGTCGGGCGCAGGCGTGTGATCGCGGCGGGGATGGTCCTGTTCGCGGGCGGCGCGCTCCTGTCCGCCTTCGCGCCGAATCTGACGATGCTTTATGTCGCCCGCGCGCTGTCTGCGGCGGGGGCGGGTCTGGTCACGCCAGTCGGGGCTGCTGTCGTGGCCGCGCTTGCGCCTCAGAGCACCCAAGGCAAGGCCATAGCGGCCTTCTATTTCGGGCTGACCCTGTCTCAGGCACTTGGTGTCCCAATTGGCGGGTGGATCGCCTACACTTTCGGGTGGCGTGCTGCGTTCTGGATCGTGATGGTGATGGCGCTTCTGTTCAGTGCGCTGATCTGGCGGCGCGTCCCGGCAGGATTACTGTTCACGCCCGTATCGCTTTCCGATTTGGGCCGCACGTTGAAAAACGGGCTCGTAATGGGCGCGGTGCTTTTTACCGCCAGTTATCTGTGCTCGTTTTACGTGCTGTTTACCTATCTTGCGCCACTTTTAGACCAGACCATGGGATATGGCCGGGACGGTATCACGCTGGTGCTCTTGCTGTTCGGGGCAGGTGCGGTTGTCGGAAATCTGATGGGCGGGATGCTCAGCGACAGGCTCGGATCGGTGCAAGCCCTTGTCCTTTTGTGCCTGTGCCAGATCGTTCTCATGCCGCCGTTTTCAGGTCTGCCGATTGAGCACGTGTTTGTGTTGGTGCTCGCCTTCGTCTGGTCAGCCGTGGGCTGGTCCTTCGTCGCGCCGCAGCAGGTCCGCCTTTTGAAACTGGCCCCGGACATGGCGGGAGTCGTCCTCGCCCTGAATGCGGCGGCGATCTATGTCGGCTCCGCGTCCGGGTCAGCTCTGGGTGGGCTGATCCAGACGGTCGGTGACCTGACCTGGCTGGGGGCCGCAGGTGGCATTGGGATGCTGGGCGCGCTGGGCCATCTGCTGTGGTCCCACCGCGCCGCCAATCTCCGTTCTGCGCGTCAGTCGAACTTCCAAAGCGCCGGAACAAAGCTGTAGGCATCGCCGTCGCGCATCACATGCCCGACACCGGGGAAGGGGAAGTGATAGCCCAGAACCGCCATCCGATCCGTCGCCGCCATATCCAGAAGCCGCTTGCGCGTCGCCACGGTCTGATCTCCATCCGCGTCGAAACTATTATACCACTCCGGATGCGCAAAGTTGGTGTAGGCGTGGCTCATTGCATCGCCCAAAGCGATTAATTGCCGCCCGCCGCTTTCAACGACCACAGCCATATGGCCGGGCGTATGACCGGGCGAATCGATCACCCGCACGCCGGGCACCACTTCGAACCCGTCCGACATCAACTCCCATTCGGCCCCATCGACGTTGATCGAGTTTTGCGCACCAACGACGAATTGTTGCATCTCGGCGGGAACCTGCGACGCCAACCCATCTTGCGTCCAGTAATCATGTTCGGTCTCGCCAAGGTAATAGGCCGCGTCGGGAATGATCGCTTCGTCGAAGTCGTCACGTATGCCCCAGATGTGATCCGGGTGCGCGTGGGTGATGACAACATGCGTGATGCCAGACGCGTCGATGCCTGCTGCATCCAGATTGGCCCAAAGCCGCCCCGCTGTGTCCATGAACCGGTTGCCCGACCCGACATCGACAAGAACGGTGTTGTCCCCGATCTCGACGATCAGGTGGTTGGTGTGGGATGTGTTGGTTTCGGTCGACAAATAGTGCGCGGCCAGAAACGCCTGCACCTCGGCCGGATCCGCATTTACGCCCAACCCATCGGTCGGCAGGCTCAGATAGCCGTCCGACACGATGGTGATCTTGGCTTCGCCCATGGTGAAACGGAAATAGGCCGGGTTGCCACCCTCGGGCCCCCCGAGTTCGGCCAGCGCCTTTGTGCCCGGAAGCGCAAAGGCGGGCATCGCGGCGGCGGTTTTCAGGAATGACCGGCGTGTGGGGCGCAAAAGCATGATGTCTCCTCCCAGAGATAAATTCAAATTTGTGAATAACATTACTGCGCGTCCTGCTGCAATTCTGATTTGCATGCTTCTCGCAATGGGGGAATAAATGATGTTTATTCCCCCATTGCGGTCTTTTTGTCTTTGCGATCAGGGCGTTCTTGGCGATTCTAGGAGGTGATGCTTTGCGAACGATTTGCAACTGGATGGGGGAACACTTAGATACCGACTGCGCTGCAGTGCAGCAGCGTGGGAACATAGCTTCATACAGGAGGCGCGGAATGACCTTTCTCAAGACAGCCGCTCTCACCGCCATGCTTGGCATCACCGCAACCACTGGTATCGCGCAAGAGGTCACTCTCCGGTTCCAGCACTTCGTGTCGCCCAATTCAGCGAACCCAAAATATTTCCTCGATCCGTGGGTGGAAAAGGTCGAAGCCGAGTCGAACGGCCGGATCAAGATCGAGATCTATCCCTTCATGCAGCTCGGCGGCAAAGCCACCGCGCAATATGACCTGATCCGCGATGGCGTGATCGACGGCGGCTGGGTGATCCCCGGTTATACGCCGGGTCGTTTCCCTGAAGCCGAGGCGTTGGAATTGCCCTTCATGGTCACCAAAAGCGCCGAAGAAGCCTCGCGCGCGGCGTGGGAATTCACGCAAAAACACCTGATGGACGATTTCGCAGATGTGCATCTAATCGCCGCCCACATGCATGGGCCGGGTATCGTGCACAAGAAAGGCGCGGCCATCGAAGACCTGAGCGATTTCGCGGGTCTCAAACTGCGCGGCCCGTCGCGCCCCGCAACTCTGCTGCTCGACAAGCTGGGGGCCGAACCCATCGGACTGCCCGTGCCGCAATTCCCCGAGGCGCTGTCAAAAGGTGTGGTCGATGGCGGTGTGATCACATGGGAAATGTCGCCCTCGCTCAAACTCGACGAGCTGACCGACAGCCACACGGACGTGGCAGGCGATAAGTCGCTCTACAACCTCTATTTCATCTGGGCGATGAACACCGACAGCTACAACGCGCTGCCCGATGATCTGAAGGCTGTGATCGACGCCAATTCGGGTCTGGAAACGTCCGCGATGGCGGGTCGGGCCCATGATACGGGCGACCACGACGGGTTTGTCGTGATGGAAGACGCCGGAAACGAGATCGCCAAGCTGAGCGAAGAGGTCACCGCGCAGATCGTGGCGCTGGGCGACGAGGTCACGCAAGACTGGATCGCCGAGATGACCGAGCGTGGGCTTGATGGCGCGCAACTGGTCGAAGACGCCCGCGCGGCGGTCGAAGCGACCCGTGGCACCGCGACAGGTACAGACGGGTAAAACGTCTACAGTGCTAAGGGCGACGCGGCATCCGTGCCGCGTCGTTTTGCGTTGACGCAAAACCACCCGCGCGGGATCAGTCTTCCCGGTCCCAGCGCTTCCAAAGCAGGGACAAGAGTGTTTCTCCGGCCAGCGGTGTGGTGCAATCTGCCATCAACACCGGCCCACCGCGCACGGGTGACGATGTCTCGGTCTGCGCGCGCATCTCCAGCATGCGCAACTCTTCAAGGGTCGGGCTGTAGATATCCATGAAGAGATCCTATCACAGGTCAGCCAATTCCCCAAATCGCAACACCGTCACATGCGTGTCTCCGTAGCGCCGCGCGTCCAATCGGGTGAACCCCTCGGGCGCCAGTTGCGGTGCGCTCTCTTCCCAAACGATCAGTGCACCGTCGGCCAACCATCCACCCTTTACCGCAGCCGCCAGTGCCTTGTCCCCAAGCCCCTTGCCGTAGGGTGGATCAAGAAACACCAGCGTGGCCTGCACGCCGTCACACGGCGGCAACCGCGTGGCATCCCGCGCGATCACCCGCGCCGTTTCGCAGCGCAACAGCTTGAGGTTTTCCTTGATCAGAGATTGCGCCTTGCGCCCGTCATCGACAAACACGGCCGACACCGCGCCGCGCGACAGAGCCTCCAGCCCCAGCGCCCCGGTCCCGGCAAAAAGGTCGAGCACATGCGCGCCGTCAAACGGATAACCGAACCGCCCGCCCGCCAGCATGTTGAACAGGCTTTCGCGCACCCGGTCGGTCGTTGGTCGCAGATGCGCACCGGGATCACCCTTGCCCACATTGGCAAGCGCTCGCCCGCGCCATGTGCCTGCGATAATCCTCACGCCTTGAGCAGCGCCTTGAGGTCGGTGGCGGGATCGCTCACCGCCTCTGGCGTAGGCGACTTGCCGCTTTCAATCAGCCGCTTGCCCACCATGTAGGCGCGCGGATCGTTCATCGCGTCGATCGCCAGCAAACGGTCGCCTGCGTAGTACCAGAATGACACCACACCGTCCTCGCCCTGCCGCGTGACGATCCGATCATATCCAGTGCTCAGCCCTGCGATCTGAAGCTTCACGTCATACTGATCCGACCAGAACCACGGTTTCGCCTCGTAAGCCCGATCCGCACCCAGAATGTTGTCCGCCACACATTCGGACTGGTCGATGGCGTTGCCCACGCTTTCCAGCCGCATCTGCTGACCGTTCATCGGGAACGAGGCGCAATCGCCCGCAGCCCAGATATGCGGGTCCGACGTGCGTCCCTGTGCATCCGTGGCGATGCCGTTCTCGATCCGAACGCCTGCCGCTTCGGCAAGCTGCGTGTTCGGGACAATCCCCACACCCACTAGCACAAAATCCACCTCGACAGTGCTGCCATCGCTTAGAACAGCACCCGTCACCCGACCGTCCGTGCCGGTCAGGTGATCCAGCCCGACGCCTTCGCGGATATCGACGCCATGCTCATGATGCACGTCACGGAAATAGGCCGACGTCTCGGGCGCTGCGACCCGTTGCAGGATGCGGTCGGCCATCTCAACCAGCGTCACGGTCAGCCCCAGCTTGGCCGCCACCGCTGCGGCCTCCAGCCCGATATACCCGCCGCCGACAATCAGCACCCGCGTGCCCTGGGTAAAGTGGGGGGCCATGGCGTCAACATCCGCCAACCCGCGTACCACCATCACACCGTCCAGATCGCCGCCAATGCTGGCCGGCAAACGGCGCGGGGTCGAGCCGGTGGTCAGCACCAGATCGTCGTAGTGCAGCACGTCATCACCCACGGTCAGCGTTTGCGCCGCCGGGTTAATCGCTGCTACCGGCGCGCCCAACCGCAACGTGATGTCCTGTTCCGCATAAAAACTCTCGGGTCGAAGATAGAGCCGATCGCGCTCCATCTCACCCAGCAAATAGGCTTTCGACAAAGGCGGTCGCTGGTACGGCGGATAGGGTTCTTCCCCGATCAGGGTGATCTGACCATCAAAGCCCTTGGCCCGCAGTCGTGCGACGCACGACGATCCGGCTTGGCCTGCACCGACAATAATAACGTGTCTCATTGATAAACCTTTTTTCGTCGTGCCATTGGTCTGGTTGCGCGCGACCCTATATGGCAGAGCATCCAGAATGCAATTCATCAACGAGGGACTAACGATGACAATCGCACCGGGTGATACCCTGCCAGAAGCGACACTTGTGAAAATGGGGGCAGATGGCCCCGAAGCCGTGTCCTTGGCTGACCACGCCAAAGGCAAGAAAGTTGTGATCTTCGCCGTTCCCGGCGCGTTCACGCCAACCTGCCATTCGGCGCATGTGCCCAGCTTTATCCGCACGAAAGATCAGTTCGCAGAAAAAGGCGTGGACGAGATTATCTGCGTGTCGGTCAACGACCCCTTCGTAATGAAGGCTTGGGGCGAAGCCACGGGCGCATCCGACGCCGGCATCAGCATGCTGGGTGATGCGGAAAGCGCATTCACCAAGGCCATCGGTATGGATTTTGACGCTCCGCCCGCTGGTCTGATTGCCCGCTCCAAGCGGTATGCGATGCTGGTCGAAGACGGCAAGGTCACCAAGCTGCATGTCGAGGAAAGCCCCGGCGTCTGTGAAATCTCCGGCGGTGAAGCTCTGCTCGCCGAGCTTTGATCTACCCGGGCAATCCTTCCAAGGATTGCCGATAACTCTTCGAAGAGTTTGGGCCCGGTGTCGGATTACAGTCCGTGCCGGGCCTTGTTGTAATCGGACCAATCGTTGATTTCGGGATAGTACCTTTCCCGCCATGCTCTAACCCGAGGGTTCATCATCGCCCGCCATTTGCGCGGGAAGAGTGCGAAAAAGGTCATCACCGAATAGCCGTAGGGAAGTTGCGGGGCGTCATCTTCGCTGTAGGTTTGCAACAGGGGAAAGCGCCGATCCGGCTTATAATGGTGGTCGGAATGCCGTTGCAAATTGATCAAAAACCAGTTCGATGCCTTATGCGATGCATTCCAACTGTGACGCGGTTTGACGTGTTCGTACTTGCCGTTGCCAAGGTATTTGCGGGTCAGCCCGTAGTGTTCGACATAGTTCACCAGCTCTAGCTGAAAGATTGCGGAAATGGCCTGAAGCACGAAGATCAGAACGCCCAGCCAACCGCCAAGCACAAATGCCAACACGACGAACACGGTCTGCAAACCCCAATAGCGCCAGAACGGATTGCTGGCATGCCACCACGGCAGGGTCTTGCGCGCCAGCATGTCGCGTTCGGCGCGAAACGAGGACAGCAGACAGCCCTTGAGAACACGCGGATAAAAACGCCAAAAGCTTTCGTTGTAGCGCGCGGTGACCGGATCGCGGGGCGTGCCGACATATCGGTGATGCACCAGCAGGTGCTCGGACCGGAAATGGCCGTAAAGGGCCATACACATCAAGACGTCTCCGAGCCAGCGCTCTAGCTTGTTCTTCTGGTGCATGAGTTCATGTGCATAGACGATGCCAACACTGCCAGACAGAACGCCTACACCTACGGTCACCAGATAGATTTCCAGCGGGTTCAGATGCTCGGCACGGGGGATGTACCAAATCAGGCCAAAGATCATCACGAACTGCAAAGGTGGCCAGATCAGCGTGATCATTCGGTGCCAGTGGAGTGCGCTGTCCTTTATCTGCGGATCGAGGTTGTTTTGATCAAGACCCAATGCGGCGTCCAGAGTGGCGAAGACGCCCCATGTGGCAATTATGGGCACCACGACCCAGATGCCTCCGGCAAGTGCGGCTGACAATACAAGCGGGATCATGAACAGCGACAGCCAGAACGGCATCGCTGCCCGAATGGGCAGGCGTGTCGAAGAGCGGTGGACAGTGCTGTCAGTCATGGGCTTGCTCGGTTCTTCCTGGGTCGAAGACTCTAACGGCCGAAACCGTAACGATTGAAACCCTCGTCACCAACAGTGACCTCACGTGCCGTCATTTGAGTTTTGCCAAAGCATGGGCTTTGCGCATCACCGTCGGCAGGTTCTCTGGATCGAATTGGTCGGTCTCGACAAACATACCGCGTGCGGGGGCCCGGTCCATCGGGACAAGCGCGGTCTTCACCGTCAGGCGCAGGTGGAAATGCGTGAACGTGTGGCGTGCTTCTTCGGGCAGGGTGCGCCATTCGGCACGGATGGGCGGGTCTTCGGCTGGCGCATCGCCCCAGTCGCTGCCGGGCCAGCCTAGCATCCCACCCAAAAGACCGCTGTCGGGGCGCTGTTCCAAGAGCCATGCTCCATCGACCCGGCGGGCAAGATAGGCAATGCCGAACCGTGTGGGTTTGCGCTTTTTCGGTGATTTCTTCGGCAGCTCTTTGGCGGTGCCCGCCTCCCACGCCGCGCAGGATTTTCGCCATGGGCACAGGCCACAGGCCGGGTTACGGGGGGTGCAGATGGTGGCACCCAGATCCATCACCGCTTGTGCATAGCAGCCGGGACGTTCCCGTGGGGTAAGTGCCGCCGCGTATTGCATCAGCACAGGTTTCGCAGCGGGCAAGGGGGTGTGATCGTCATACAACCGCGACATCACCCGTTCGACGTTTCCGTCCAGAACGGTTTCTGGCAGGTCAAACGCGATCGAGGCGATGGCGGCTGCGGTGTAAGGTCCGATTCCCGGAAGCGCGATCAGCCGATCATAGGTGTCCGGAAACACACCGTCGTGATCCTGATGCACAACGCGTGCGCATTTCAGCAGGTTTCGTGCGCGGGCGTAGTACCCCAACCCGGCCCAAGCGGCCATTACATCGGTATCTTCGGCCTGTGCCAGATCGCTGACGGTGGGCCAGCGGGTCGTAAATGCCTCAAAATAGCTTTTGACCGCCGCCACTGTCGTCTGTTGCAGCATAATTTCGGACATCCAAACGCGATAGGGGTCCGGCCGCACACCCTGCGACCGCGCGACCGGTCCGATGCGCCACGGCATCTGCCGGGCATGCCTATCATACCATTCAAGCAGCAAGGAGGGATCGGGCGGATCACGCAGGTCTGACATACCTTTGATTTCAGCTTTCATTTGTGGGGTGGTTGCGATGGCGTCGCGCCACTAGAATAGCGTTCCAGAGAGGGAGTCAAACATGGCGCCGCGCAACAGTCAGACACATGGCTTTAAACGCACATCGAGTCTTTTGCAGACACAGATCCGCAAGACATCCGAGACGCGTGGCTTTGCGCAATCTCGCCTGCTGACCCATTGGGCCGAGATTGCGGGTGACGATATTGCCGCAATGAGCCGCCCCGTCGAAGTGCGCTATGGGCGCGGTGGCTTCGGTGCGACGCTGACGCTTTTGACGACGGGGGCCAATGCGCCAATCCTTGAGATGCAGAAGGAAAAGCTGCGTGAAAAGGTGAACGCGGTCTACGGCTACAACGCGATTTCCAAGGTTCGCATCACGCAGACAGCATCGACTGGGTTTTCCGAAGGTCAGGTGAGCTTTGACCACCGTCCCAAGGGTGCACATGATACCGGACCTGCTGCGATCCTACCAGAGGCGCAGCAACTGGCAGGAGATGTTCAGGACGACGGACTGCGCGCGGCGCTGGAACGTTTGGCCACGAATGTCTATTCAAAACCACAAAATCGAACTTAAGTCCTTCGGGAAACAGAGCAAAGGGTTTCGCAATGAAACAACGGATGATGACGATTGCACTGGCGGCGGCCCTCGTGGCGGGCGCGGGATGGTGGGTCGCCGGTACAGGCCAAACGCCTACGATCAATGGTCAGGCTATTTCGCTGCCCGGTGCGGCCAATGCGCAGTCCAGCACACCGTCGGAGGTGACCATTGAGGATATGGTGATTGGTGCAGAAGATGCGCCCGTCGAAATCATTGAGTACGCGTCCTTCACCTGCCCGCACTGCGCAACCTTCCACAAAGGTGTCTTTAAGGATCTGAAGGCGGATTACATCGACACTGGTAAGGTCAAGTTCACCTACCGCGAGGTCTATTTCGATCGCTACGGTCTTTGGGGTTCGCTTGTGGCCCGGTGCGGTGGTGAAGAGCGTTTCTTTGGCATCACCGAGATGATCTATGACACTCAGGGTGAATGGTCCCGCGCGGGATCGGAAGCGGCGATAGCGGATGAGCTGCGTAAGATCGGTCGTATTGCTGGTCTGGACAACGACCAGCTTGAGGCCTGCCTGAGCAACGGTGACAAGGCGCGTGGGTTGATCGAATGGTATCAGGCCAATGCCGAGGAACATGGCATCAATTCGACACCGTCTTTCGTGATCGACGGCACCACCTATTCGAACATGAGCTATGGTGAGTTTCAGGAAATCATCGATGAGAAGGTTGGCGGCTAAACGTCGTAGATCGGACGCTGAAAGGCCGGTTCGTTGAACCGGCCTTTTTTGTTTGCCCTTGGTTGGTGTTTGAGAATGGGTCCGATTTGGCCCAAATGTTTCGCGCGCGAAACAAAGGGTCCGGTTCGGACCCTTTAACCTTTTATTAACGCTTTCTTATGTTCTCCGCCCCTCGCGCAGCCATGCGCCGAGGATCAGACCAGACGCCAGCAGCAGGACCAGCCATCCCGGGAGCATCGGAGTTTGGGTCACGTCCAGTGTTTCGAACGCTTCGCGCGGGGTGATGCCGAGCCAGCCGCGCCCTGCGGCGGGACGGCCTTCGCCCACGGCGCGGATGCTAGGCAGGCCGTCTTCGAGACGACGGACGCCGCCATTGGTGCCATCGACCGCTGCTTCCAAAACATCGCCGCTGGCGATGGTTTGCTCAAACTCTCGGGGGGCAGCAGGGCCAAGACCAACCACGGCTTCTTGATCGCCTTCCGCCAAGCGGTAGAGGCCAATCTCGGGTCCGGTATACAGTGCTTCAAAACGGCCCGGGGTGACTTCTTCGAGTGGGATTTCTTCCTCGGTTCCATCGGGGCGCGTGATGGTCACCATGCCGATGGTTTCATCAAGCGTGCGGCGGATGATGCGCATGGTCTGGCCGGTGGGTTCGGCCCAAAGGGCCTCTTCCTCAAGTTCGGGTTCCTTCATCATCCAGTGTGCGAGGCGGCGCAACAGGTCGAGTTGCGGCCCGCCACCTTCAAAGCCGCGCGACCAGAGCCATGCGTGGTCTGACGCGATAAGCGCGACGCGGCCTTCGCCAACCCTGTCGAGCACGAGAAGCGGTTTGTCATCGATCCCGGTCATCACCACGTCGCCGCCGATGGGGTCAACCTCGATCTGGCGCATCCAGCGGCCCCAGGTGTCGGCCCCGGCAAGACCCGATGTCACAGGGTGGCGGTTGCCAAGGTCAGTGATCGCGGGTCGGTAGCCACGGTCGATTACACGGGCTGTGGGTTCAGCAGGGATGATATCGGCCAAGGGAGAGCGATAGATGCTGTCGGCGCTGGCGAAATCGGGACCAGCCGCCACCAGAACGGCGCCGCCTTCCTCAACGTAGTTGCGGACGTTGTCGAGATAGATCGCAGGAAGGATGCCGCGTCGTTTGTAACGATCAAAGATGATCAGATCGAAATCTTCGATCTTTTCGAGGAACAGTTCGCGTGTCGGGAAAGCGATCAGCGACAGTTCGGTGACGGGGACGCCGTCTTGCTTTTCAGGCGGGCGCAGGATCGTGAAATGAACAAGGTCAACTGAACTGTCAGATTTCAGCAGGTTGCGCCACGTGCGTCCCCCGGCATGCGGTTCACCGCTGACCAGAAGCACACGCAGACGATCGCGCACGCCGTTGATCTGAACAAGTGCAGTGTTGTTGCGGTCGGTCAGTTCGTCTGCGGCGGTGGGCACCGTGAACTGAATCACGTTCAGTCCGCCATGGGGTAGGGTAATCGGCAATTCTATGTCTTCGCCGATTGGCATGTCGAATTGCTGTGGCTCTGCCCCGTCAACCGAGATGTCGATAACGGTAGAGCTGGCTTGTGGGGCTGCACCATCATCCTCTACCCGGAGGGTTAGGGTGACGGGTTCGCCCAGAATGGCAAATGCGGGTGCGTTCTTGACGATCAGTCGGCGGTCCCAGTCGGTTTCTTTGCCCGTTAGCAGCAGGTGCAGCGGTGCGGGCAGGTCCGGCGTGCGTTCCAGATCGTGGACCCGCCCGTCGCTTAGCAGGAAGATGCCTGCGATGCGGCCGCGCGGTTCTTCGGCGAGGGCATCGGACACGGCGGACATGAGTAGCGTTCCGGTGTCGCCTTCTCCGTCTCCCACCTCAATCCGGCGGATTTCTGTATTGTCGCGGGCATTCAACTGGGCTGCGAGCGCGACGGCCGCGTTCGCGGTTTCGTCCAAACGGTCGCCCAGAGACTGGCTGGCGCTTTTGTCTTCGACAATCAGAACGATGTTGGACAGCTGCGCGCGGTCTTCGACCTGATAGGAGGGCTGCGAAAGCGCCGCCAGAACGACAAGTGCCGCCAGTGCGCGGAGCGCCCACCCCTGCAACCCACGCCAGAGTGCAAGGGTAACGCCGAGAGCGGCCAAGGCGGCCAAGACGGCGATGATCAGCCACGGAAGAAGCGGGTCGAAGACGATGCTGCCGGTCATCAATTGCCCAATCTGTCAAGAAGTGCAGGCACGTGAACCTGATCGGATTTGTAGTTCCCGGTCAGCACGTGCATGACCAGATTAACCCCGAATCGAAACGCAATCTCGCGCTGACGTTCACCAGAATAGCCGCGCCCGATGGGGAAGAGCGGATTGCCGCGTTCGTCCATGGCCCATGCAGCGGCCCAATCGTTCCCACCAATGATCACCGGCGTGACGTTGTCGTTCAGGTTTCGGAACGGCATGCCTTCGACCAGTTCGGCATCGGGCGGGGCTGCCTCGACCCAGACATCTGTGCTGTTGTGACGACCGGGGAAATCCTGAAGCAGGTAGAAGGTGCGCGTCAGTACGTGGTCCTGCGGGATCGGTTCCAACGGCGGAATGTCGAGCGGTGCCGCAAGCTGTTGCAGCTTGCGGCCATTCGGGCTTCCGGTTCCGAAGCGGGCAATGTCGGCATCACGGGTGTCGAACATGATCATCCCGCCTGACCGCAAGTAGGTGTTCAGCTTGGCATACGCTTCGGCTGAGGGCGTCGGCTGGCTTGGTGTGATCGGCCAGTAGAGGAACGGAAAAAAGGCCAGTTCATCGGTTTCGAGGTTCACCGCTACAGGCTCTGTCGGTTCGACGGAGGTGCGGAAGAACAGCGTTTCCGAGAGACCCAAAAGACCGGCTTGTGCGGTGCGGTCTAGTGTGTCGTCGCCCGTAATGACATGGGCGAAGGTCACGTCAGCCGTGGCCGCAAGGGCGAATTGATCGTCGGTGGATTGCGCTTGCGCTTGGGCGGTTGGCATCAAGAGCAATGCTAAAGCGACACCTGTCGCCGTTGCAGCACGCGGGCCCGAAAGACGACCGGAGAGGAAGAGCGACGCGATGATGTCGGCCAACAAAAGAGCAATGGCAAGTGCGAGAAGCCATCCGGCTAGCGGCGTTTCCTCGGATTGAGCCAGACCTTCGACAGTGATGTCGGATGGCCAAGTGACGGGGGTGAGCGTGTCACCCGTGTTCAAAATGTTGCGGGCCAACGCGCGATCCTGACTTTGGTACAGACCGGGTCGCAGGTCGGGGCCAAGAGCAGCGTCGACAAGGTTCTCGCCGCTTACACCGGGCAGGGTGCTGCCATCGGCCAACGATCCGAACGCATCAAGCACAAGATTGGGCTGCCAGATGGTTCCAGCAAGTTCTTCGGCCGTCGGTGTTGCCCCGCTTCCTGCAGCGATGGCCAGCCGTTCCAACATTTGCACGAACAGGCCGGACAATGGCAAAGAGGACCATTCCGCGTTGGCGGTGACGTGGAAAAGAATAATCTGACCCTGACCCACGGCCTTGCGGGTGACAAGGGGTGTGCCATCGGTAAGCTGTGCGATCACCCGTTCTGCCAAGGCAGGGTCGGGTTGCGCCATGACCTGAGCGGTGACTGTCACGTCAGGAGGAATGGAAAGGCCAAAGAAGGGGCTGTCTTCGCTGAATTCAGCCAGTGATTTCGGCTCTCCCCAGCTCATTGCTCCGCCAACGCTCCGCCCCCCGGCGCGCAGACGCACGGGCATCAACGGGTCTTCGGTGTCGCGGCTGATATCGCTTGCGGCCAGACGCGGGCCAGCAAAGCGAAGAAGGATGCCGCCGTTGTCCAGCCAGTCGAGCAGTGCCTCTTCTTCAGCACCACCAAGAGTGGCCACATCGGCCAGCGCAATCACGTCCGGATTCGCCGGGATCATGTCCATCAATGCGCCGCTAAGGAGGTCGGCGCTGGGTTCCAATGCCTTCTCAAGATAGTGCAGCGGTGAGAGCAGTTGCAGGCCTTCGCGATCTTCGCGTCCTGCCATCAAAGCGATTTCGCGGCGGCGCAAGCTGTCATCAGGCAGGGTGGTGGCCCCGGCGCTGCGATTGCCTTCGATCTCAAACCGGGTGATGCGGGCGCGCAGTTCAGAGGGCAGGGCCAGCGCCGTTTCCGTCGCGGTTGCATCTGTATCAAACGTGGTTGTCGCGCGGGCGAGGACAGCGGGGTTGCCCGCCGGGTCACGGCCTTGGGCGAGGATGGTCACCTCGCGTTCACTGCCCGACTGCGCACGCAGGGCGGTCAGGACAATATTCCCGTCTTCGAAGCGAGCAGGCGTGAGACCAAGGATGGTTTGCCCGGCCTGAAACACTGTCACGGTCCCGCGATCTTTGAGCGAGGCGAGAAGGGTTGTGCGGCTGTCGCGTTCCAGCCCGTCGGACATCCAATAGGTGTCGAAATTACCCTCGGGCAGCAATTCAAGTGCGCGTGTGATTTGGGCCTCGCCCGGTTCCCACGGTTCGGGCGTCAAGCCGACCAGTCGCGCGCGCAGGTCATCGGCGGTTTGAAAACTTGCGGGCTCTGGCGTGCTTAGCTTGAGGAGTGCCACACGGCGATCATCGCGCGCGGCCTGTACTAGAAGTCCGTCCAAAGCCTGAGTGCGGGCGCGCCAACTGGCGGCACTGGCCCAAGACCCATCCATCACGATAAGCAGCGGACCGTCGTTCGCAGCGAGATCATCGGTTTGCGGGTTCAGGATCGGGCCTGCCAAGCCGATAATGAGCGCGGCAACTGCCAAAGTTCGCAACAGAAGCAGCCACCACGGTGTCCGGTCACTGACTTGATCGTCGTCCTTGAGGCCCAGCAGAAGAACCACGCCGGGGAACATACGGCGGATCGGAGCGGGGGGGACTGCGCGCAGGATCAGCCAAAGGATTGGCAGCGCCAGCAGTGTCAGCAAGAGCCATGGTGTCGCAAATCCGATGCCAAAAAGCGTCATCCGTGAGCCCCATCCATTGCCCGGTAAATCCAGAGCAGCGCCGATTGCGCGCTCTCACTTGTGTGGTGGCAAAGGTATTGCCAGCCGGTTAACCGCGACAGCCGTTCAAGCCGATCCTTGCGTTCCGCAAGCCGGTCCAGATAGCGGGTGCGCAGGTCGCCCGCCTTGAGTGTTTCATGCACGATGCCACCACCAATACTTTGAAATATGGTGCGTCCGTCGAAGGGAAAACTTTCTTCGCTTGGGTCGAGGATTTGCACTAGAGCACCGCGCACACCGCGGTCGGCGGCTTTGGTCAGGGCGGCTTCGACAGGGGTGGGGTCGCTAAGAAAATCGGAAAAGAAGATCGCTCGCGATTGGGGTATCATACCGCGCGCTTCGGGTTCGGAATAATCGTCGCCGTGATCAACCGACAACATCTCGGCCAGTCGGGTTATCTGGGCCTGTCCCCGCCGAGGCGGCAGATCGAACCCAGTCAGGCCAACGCGTTCACCGCCACGAATGAGCAGGATTGAACTGGCCAGTGCCAGTGTCCGGGCACGATCGGCTTTGGATGTGAGGTTCGAATCCGACGCAAAGCGCATGGACGCCGCTTGGTCGACCCAGAGGATGACGCTTTGCGCGATCTGCCATTCACGTTCGCGCACGAATTGAGTGTCGCTGCGGGCTGACCGACGCCAGTCGATGTCGCGCAAGGCGTCGCCTTGCTGCATGGGTCTGTATTGCCAGAAGTCATCGCCCAACCCAGAGCGCCGCCGCCCGTGTTCGCCCAGCAGAACAGTTCCGGCCAAATGCTCTGCCCGTGCCAAAAGCGCAGGTAGTTTTGCAGCTTCCTCTTCCGAGCGTTGACGAAGGACTGTGACGGGTGTCACGCAGCCGCCTCGGTTGCCACCATGCGGTGGGACACTTCGTCGATCAGGTTGCCAAGGTCTTCGCCGCGCGCACGGGCCGAGAAAGTGAGCGCCATCCGGTGTGTCAGAACGGGGCGTGCCATGTTGATCACGTCTTCGGGTGACGGGGCAAGACGCCCCTCAAGCAATGCACGCGCGCGTACCGTCAACATCAGCGCCTGCGCCGCACGCGGGCCGGGGCCCCATGCGACGGTGTCTTTTACGCGATCACCGGCCAGCGTGTCATGCGGACGGAAGGCGCGGACGAGATCAAGGATCATCTCGACTACGGCATCGCCAACCGGCATGCGCCGTAGTAGTTTTTGCGCAGCGATGAGTTCACCGGATGTGAAGACCTCGTATGCTTCGGCTTCTTCGGCACCCGTTGTCGCCATCAGGATCTCTTTCTCGGTCTGGCGGTCGGGGTACTGCACGTCGATCTGAACGAGGAAACGGTCAAGTTGCGCCTCGGGAAGCGGATAGGTGCCTTCCTGTTCAATTGGGTTCTGTGTGGCCAGAACGTGGAAGGGTGCGTCGAGTTTGCGTGTTTCTCCGGCGACTGTGACGACTTTTTCCTGCATCGCCTGCAAAAGCGCCGACTGCGTCCGTGGGCTGGCGCGGTTGATTTCGTCGGCCATCAGAAGTTGGCAGAAGATCGGACCTTGGATGAATTTGAATGCCCGGCTGCCGTCAGAGCCGGTTTCCAGCACTTCGGACCCAAGGATATCAGCGGGCATCAGATCCGGGGTGAACTGAACACGGTTGCCATTCAGGCCCATTACGGTCGAAACCGTTTCAACCAAGCGGGTTTTTCCAAGCCCTGGAAGGCCAATCAGTAGACCGTGTCCCCCGCATAGCAGCGAGGTCAGCGTGAGGTCGACCACGCGTTCCTGACCGATAAAGCGGCGGGTGATCGCCGTCTTGGCCTGCGCCAGCTTGTCTTCCAGCGCTTCGATCTCTGCGACCAAATCTTCGGCTGCGGCCATGACGTGTCTCCCTTGCGCATTACATCTGTTTCAGGAAAGTGTAACTCGCACAGGGAAAATGGCAAAAGCAATGAGCGCACAAGATCGTGTTATTCCGTCCGCCGAAGGTATCGCTGCCTCTGTTCGCGCCACAAAGAACAAGGGTTTGCCGCCCGTACACCTATGGAACCCGCCGTTTTGTGGCGATTTGGACATGCGCATCGCACGTGACGGGACATGGTTTTATCTGGGGACGCCGATTGGCCGCGCGCCTTTGGTCAAGCTGTTTTCGTCGATTCTGCGCAAGGATGGAGACAAGTATTTCCTCGTGACCCCTGTCGAGAAGGTGGGAATCACGGTGGATGACGCACCGTTCGTGGCCACGGATTTCGATGTAATCGGTGATGGGGCTGAGCAGGTTCTCACCTTCAGGACCCATGTTGGAGACACGGCCGTCGCCGGGCGTGAGCATCCGATCCGAGTCGAACGCGATGCCGAAACCGGAGAACCTTCACCCTACGTGCTGGTGCGCGCCAATCTTGAAGCGCTGATCGATCGCAAGAGTTTTTACCGTTTGGTCGAATGTGGAGCACATCACGACGTGGATGGTCAGAGTTGGTTTGGTGTGTGGTCTGGTGGACAATTCTTTCCGATTATTCCGTCAAGTGAATTGCCCGATTGATCGGGGTGGAAAGCAGATTTGAAGCTGCTTAGCGCTGCTTGTAGAATGGCGTTCCTACCAACCTTGCCCCTTAGTCACCCAGCTTGGCGTGCACTTCTTCCAGATCAATTTCCCCGATGGGCATCTTGTTTCCCGGGTTCTCAAAATCGTATTTGAAAAGATCGAAATCCTTTTTGTAGATTTCGTAGATCAGGTGCATCGACAAATCGTCAAAATAATCCTCAACCGGATGCGCCCGTTTGGGACCGTGCCCTTCGCTTTCATTGAAGCGCGGGATGGAGGTTAGGTCTATGGTCTGTTTGGTTTCGACATGGTTCAACACATCGGACATGCCGTCGTTGAAGGTCTCAGTCCAGAAGATGTTGTCGTAGTGCCCGCCGTTCACGATAAAGGTGCTGATATGGCCCGACATCGCAGACCAGTGGTTGTCAGGGTCCATAGGGCGGCGCCAACGGATGGTGTCTCGCGCAAAAAGCAGGAAACGACGGAAGCTCTTGATCTGGTCGAACTCTTGCTTTCCATCATCGCCGCCAACCTCGATTCCGTATTTCTGGATCAGAAGCGGGACAAGGTTGCCGCGATATCGCTTTCCGTTGCGCTGGATGCCGCAGATCTTGTCGAAGAATGAACTGAGGATGCGCGTATAGGGGTTGCGCACGCAGGTGAACGCATATGTATCCTGCGCCTGAATGCGCTGTGTGATCGGGTCTTTCGAATGATCGAGGGCCCATTTGTGCAAGCCGGATTGCGCATCATGGATGTCGCCATCAAAGAACGAACCGTGGTCGGAGTAGAACATGATCTGACCGATGGTTGAGCACGCGCATTTGGGCACAACGCGATAGACCATGCTTTCGCTCTCGGTCATCCACGTTCCCGGAAATCCCATAATCTGCCGCCTCCAGCCTCATTTCGGGCTCTTGTCGTCCCGTAACGTAAACAAAAAATCAAAGAAAGTCGGTTTATTCAATCACTGAACATGCGTATCACTATGAAAATGAGGTAAAAGTAGGGCAAATGAAGACCTGAATGGCAAATATTGCCTTCATATTGCTGTGTCACAAGGACCCGGACGCGATCATCCGTCAAGCGCTTAGCCTGACGGCCGTCGGAGATTTCATCTCGATCCACTTCGACGCTCGGGCCGACGCAGCGGCGTACACTGCGATCCAGACAGCCTTGTCGGACAACCCGAACGTCACTTTCGCCAAGAAACGAATCAAGTGTGGTTGGGGGGAGTGGTCGTTGGTGCAGGCCACGCTTTATGCTGTCGAAGCGGCGGTTGACGCGTTCCCGCGAGCCACGCATTTCTACATGCTTTCGGGTGACTGCCAAGCGATCAAGACGGCCGAATATGCGCATGCCTATCTTGACCGCATGGATACGGATTTCATTGAAAGCTTTGATTTTTTCGCGTCCGACTGGATCAAGACTGGCATGAAAGAAGAGCGGTTGATCTACCGCCACTACTTCAATGAACGCACCCATAAATGGATTTTCTACCAAAGCTTTAACTGGCAGAAAAAACTGGGTCTCACCCGCAAGATCCCCGAAGATCTGGAAATTCAGATCGGCAGTCAGTGGTGGTGTTTGCGCCGCCGTACCATCGAGGCGATCCTTGATTTCGTCCGGCAAAGGCGCGACGTCATGCGCTTTTTTAGCACCACCTGGATTCCCGATGAGACTTTTTTCCAAACGCTTGTGCGGCACCTTGTGCCCGAAAACGAGATCGAATGCCGGACGCTGACCTTTCTGATGTTCTCGGATTACGGGATGCCGGTCACGTTCTACAACGATCACTTCGATCTCCTGCTCAGTCAGGATTTTCTGTTTGCCCGCAAGATCAGCCCAGAAGCGTTGCAACTTAAGGAACGGCTGGGGTCGCTTTATTCCGCCAAGGGCGTGAACTTCCAGATTTCGAACGAAGGTCGGTCGCTTTACAAGTTTTTGACAGGGAAAGGCCGGATCGGCCGCCGCTTTGCACCGCGGTTCTGGGAAACGGAAAGTACGCTGGGCCGCGAGCGTGAATTGCTCATTGTGGTTTGCAAGAAGTGGCACGTGGCAAAGCGGCTGGTGTCGCGCATCCGGCAGCTGACCAACGTGCCCTGCATCGAATACCTCTTCAACGAAGAGCAGACAGAGCTGCCGGATATGGGGGGGATCCAGTCCACCTTGGGCAAACGGCATCGCCACCGTCGGTCGCTAATGCGGATGTTGTTCGATTACTACGATTCGGATCGCATGGTGGTTTGCATGGACCCCGGCAATCTGGACCTGCTTGAGGATTTTTGCCGCGACCGGGCCACAACGCGGCTGTTGGAGGTCAATTGCACCTTCACGGATGAGTACCTGATCGGCCACGCAATGCGCGTCGGGTTGGCCGGCGAACGCACGCCGCAGGAAACGCTTGAACGGCTTTTGCCGACGATCCGAAATGATATCGTGCATGAAAGCGACCGGATCCGCGATGCCGAGTTCGAAAACCATCTGCGCATTCGCGAAGAAGACAGTATCGAGGTCAATGCTGCCGCTTTGGCCGGTTTCCTGTCCATTGCGCCGGAGCAGGCGATGGACATCGCACGCACAGATCACCTGTTTGCAGATTGAGGATACGCCGCATGGCCTACACCTATGACGACCAGAACATTTTCGCCAAAATCCTGCGAGGTGAGATCCCGAACTCCACCGTTCTTGAAACTGAACACACGCTGGCGTTCCGGGATATTCAGCCGCAAGCCCCGGTGCATGTGCTGGTGATCCCGAAAGGCCCATACGTGTGCTACGATCACTTTGTTCTCGAGGCGAGCGATGCCGAGATCGTGGATTTCAACCGCGCTGTGGGTGAGGTCGTGACCGCCGAAGGTTTGCAGGACGGCGGATACAGAACCATTTCCAACGCCGGAGAGGCCGGTGTGCAGGAGGTTCCGCACCTGCACGTCCATGTGCTGGGCGGACGAAACCTAGGTCGTATGCTGCAACCGGCGCGGTGAAAACGGCTCGCAACACTGCTTTCAGGCGGTTTGCGCGTTAGGCCGAGCGAGTCAGCGACAGGAACACGTCTTCCAGATCGGCCTGTTCGGTGCGCACATCGCGGATGCGCACGCCATTATCCCGAAGCATCGAAAGCACGTCCTCTGCCGAGGTCTGGCGCGCGCGGTAGCTGACCGCGATCGTGCCATCGTCACGAGTTGTTACCGCGATTCCGTCCACTTCGGGTAGTGGACCTACCTCGCTGTCAGATTGGATCACCATGGTCTTGGCGTCCAGTGCCCCTAACAAGTTGCTGGTGCTGTCGCGGGCCACCACCTCGCCGTGGTTGATAATCGCGATCTCGTCGCACATCTCTTCAGCTTCTTCGAGGTAATGCGTAGTCAGGATGATCGTCATACACTCTTCACGGTTCAGCTTGCGCACATTGGTCCAGAGCATCTGGCGCAGCTCGATATCCACTCCGGCTGTGGGTTCATCGAGTACCAGCACATGCGGGCGGTGCACCAACGCCTTGCCCAGCAACAACCTCCGCCGCATCCCGCCCGACAGCGTGCGCGCATAGGCTTCGGCTTTATCTGTGAGGCCGATCATTTCGAGTATTTCATCGGAACGGCGCTGCGCTTTGGGGACGCCGTAGAGGCCCGCCTGCACCTCCAAAGCACCGCGCGGCGTGAAGAATGGGTCAAGGTTCAGCTCTTGCGGCATCACGCCGATAGCCGCGCGTGACTGGCGTGGGTTCACATCCTGATCCCAGCCCCAGATCGTTACCTTGCCTGCAGATTTAGTGACGAGCCCCGCCAAAATATTGATGAGCGTGGATTTTCCCGCCCCGTTCGGCCCCAAAAGACCAAAGACAGATCCGCGCGGAACGTTTAGGTTGATGCCTTTCAGAGCTTCTTTGCCTCCAGAATAGGTCTTTTTCAGCCCTTCGATCTCAATGGCGTGCTGTGTCATTGCTGTCTCTTGCTCCCGTGGCCGCGTCGTCTTAAACCGCACCTAGTGGAAATTCCGAACGAAGGAAACGCAGCAGATGGCTACGCAAGCGCCCGAAACC